>JAUVJB010000104.1 GCA_030592465.1 Bacteroidota bacterium
ACCAAATTATTATAGTTTTAATTACAGCAGTTCGTCCCATTGGTTAAGACAAACCGGAGTTACTTCGACAAACAAACAATATTATTAAAAACGATACCGTTAAATATTATAAGTTTCAATTATCGAAAGATAAAAATATTTTAACCGATGGCACTCTTGATAATTGGGAAGGAAAAACTGAAAACATTAAATTTAATAGAATTTTGGAAAATCGTTAAGCAGATAAAATGAAAAAAACTATACTAATTGTATTATTCGGACTTGCAATCTCATTTCAGAGTTGTAGTCAAGATAACAAGGTATTTGATGATAAAATTGAATATCCTTATTCAGCTTCGGAACAAAGAAGGAATATTATTTTTGATAATATGAATAAGCTTAAATCGGGAATGAATAAAAAAGAAGTCGTTCAATTATTGACTTTGCCCGATGAGATTAATGCAACTTATCCGTCAAATGTAACAGCAAAAGACACAATAGGATTTTCGTATGTATATATTATTGAACGACATCAAGAAAACGGAAGTTATAATGAAAAAGCTGAAAAGCTAATACGAATACACTTTGATACAAACGAAACTTTAGTAAATGCTTATGCAATAGAAATTCCTGAATTTAATACAATTGAGAAGAAATCAAACAACAGAAAAACTAAATTACTAGGAAGTGAAACAACAATAGAAGAAGCAATAAAAAGGTCAATGATTATTCCAATATCAGAAACACAGGAAATAAGGTATCAAAATCCAATAGTAGCTAAATGTATTGCAGTAGAAGATCCTGTTGAACCAGGACAAATAGTTGTTACTACTTGTTATTATTACCAAAAATTTAATCTTATAGAAATTATTTCTGGCGAAATTACTGATGAGTTTGAAGGCGATTATACTACCAATATTACTATTAACGAAGATAAAATTGCAATAAATAATTCTCATATTCTAATACTTCAGGAAAATAAAACAGAAAGGAAATATCATATTATAAAAGTTTTGTATGATACCAAAAATAATAGAAAAGAGATTAATACAGCAATTAATAAACTTTCTTATTTGAAAAAACAAGGCTTTGTAGGCACAGCTGTAAATATTAATGGTAAGCCGGCTTTTATATACGATTATGCAGATTCTGAAATATTTTATCTGGATAATTTAGAAAGCTGGGATGACAAATATTTAAATAATAAAATAATACTTGAAGGTAATCTAATACAAGATACTGACGGGAGATCAGTAATAAAAAATTGGATAATTTTAAGAATTAAAAATGATTAAAATGAAATTACAAATCTTATTATTAATTATCGTAACATTTGCAACAGTATGTAACAGTCAAGTAAGAAATGATACAAAACACAAAGGAATTATCTTTAAAGATTGGATTTTTGATTTAGATGATTTGAAAATTTCATCTGAAAAAGATACAACTAAATTAAATATTGTTTGGAATATTAATAATGAAAAGGCTGAAAACAATGTAATTGAGCCATATTCCAAAGTAATTATTAAAGATGATGAAGAAAGAGAATTTGAAATTGGATTAGCAGATACAATTAAAAAAGACGGAACTAAAAATTATATAATTAAGTTAAAAAATAAAAAAACAGGAGAATTGGCATGGACTTATTTCGATTTTCCTTCATACTGGTTTGGTCGTACAATTCAACTTATTGTTGCTGATAATAAGGTAATTATCGCTGCACATTCGCCTATTGCAACAGGTTCGTATTTATTATGTCTTGATATTTATTCAGGCAAAGAAATGTGGAAAGGAGATGTCAAACGCCTATCTGTTAACCACAGCAAATACAGCAACTCTGTTTATTTAAAATCGTAATAGCAGGCGATGAATCAGGAGGAAATTATATTCAGATAATTGATATTAACACAGGCGCAAATTTATTTGCAAAGATGGATAATATATCTAATAACAAAGCAGAAAGCCAAACAAACAATTCAGAGTTAATTATAAACGTTGATGCGATTCTTGCTGTTTCACGTGATTGTTATAACATATCCTATAATTGTAAAATAAATGAAGTTATTAAGGGACAAATCACAGATACACTTATTCATCTTGTTATTGACAGAGAACATTTTAATAAATGGGAAAAACAATTACCAAATAATATTAATTCTGCAATTCCTGTAAAATTAGAATTAGGATTTATAAGTGTAGAAAAGAACGATACTTGCACAAATGGTTTTATTGACAAGAATAAAAATAATTGGGAAATCATATATTTAAAATCCCACAAATACTAAAAACAAAGAATATGCAACACAGCAAAACTAAATATTTTATAATAGGATTTTTTATCCTGTTATTTTCTTGTAATTCTCGTTCTGTTCAAGATGATCATCAACAAGACAAAGTTGTCGAAGAAATTTATCTTATACCTGATAATTTTATCGGCACAATTGATATTTATTTTGATGCAGATGACGGTGCTGAAAAAGAATACAAAGACAGCGTCAGAATATTCAGAATACCCGAAAACGGAATTTTAAAAACAAAATTTTCTTATTGCAAAGGCACTTACTTAAAAGACGGCAGAAAATATTACTATGTTAATAATAATCATCGAACCGAACTGCCGATGATTATGAATATTAATGCTGAAATAGAAGGAATTGTAGTATTTAAAGATTTTGATATTAAAGAAAATAACAAAATTGTCGGTTCACGATATTATGTCGATACATTAAAAAATTTAAATAAATATATTGAACTCGGAATATATTAAAATCACACAATTAAGGTTATTCAATAAAAAATGTAAAACATATAATTATGAAATCATTAAACAAAACACTGTTTTTTTTTATTTTGATTATTACATCATGTTCGGTCGGAAAACAAGGAGTATATTATGTCGAAATGAATAAAAATCCAATTATTACAGCTAAAGATAATATTTTAACAATTAAAACCGGAAACTCAATAAAAAATACTGCATTGTTAATTTATAAAATTGATTATAAGATAGATACAATTAAAAAAGAAATTGAATTAAAAGCATTTCAGGCTCTCGGGAAAAAATATCAAGACAGCTTTGATATAGAAATTAAAGAAAAAGTAAATTTATCAGAATATAAATTTTATTGGATAAACCCTGATGATACAAAGGTAGAGTTGGAAATTAATATTGACTGATTGCATATTTATTTAACAAAAAATTATTAATTATGGAAATTCAAACATATAAAATATTTACTTCAATTAAACCGGTTTATTTAATAATAACAGTTATAATTACAATTTTGATAAGCTCTTGCTCGTCAATAAAAAATACTCACTTAACAGAAATTCCTATTGAAATCAACAATAAAGGAATATATAAAACGACTTTTAATATTCGTAATTCAACATACATTATTCCGTATATAATTATTGAAGATAATAACGGTAAAAACAGAGCTTGGGGAGAACCAATAAAAGACACATTGTTGCATATTTCATTAAAATTAAAAAATTTAGACAGTGAAACAGTATTCAGTCAAGAATTTAATAATAATAATCTACGTGAAAGTAATTTATATATGCCAAACACTACTTTGTCTTTTGATATGGATTTTAAAAAACGGATTAAAAAAAATAACGGGAAATTTGAAGCAATTTTAGAGATTATTCAACCAACAGGATATTACGGCAAATATCCTGCAAAATTTTTAATTGATCCGCCTGAAAAATTTGAATAAGAAATTTATGAGAAAAATAATAATCATTTTTATTGCAATTATTACAAGCATGTTTGCGGGTGCACAAAACGACACTATATCAGTTATCGGAGCAATAAAAGACATTAAACCAGTTCAAGAAAAACTTAAAACTAACCGCTTTGAAGTTAAAGTAAAAACCTTTCCTGACGCTTCAATTAAAATAGATTCATCTATTGTATTTTACATTCAAAATCCCAAAAAACAATTAAAGATAAACGATTATCAAAATTCTGAAGCTTATAAAGATAAATTCTATTTCTTTATTTTACATATTGATGAAGATGAAATAATTTTTATTGATGCAATCGAACCTTCTGTTATAAGAGGAAAATGTCCAAAATGTAATAAACCATTACTGGGATTCAGATTTTTAAGTTGGAAAGGTGCACATTTGTATTTTTATTGTCCTACACACGGGATAATACATGAAGAGTGGGAAACTTATAAATAAAACTTTAATAAATATGAAAAATATAAAAACATACATCTTTATATTATTTTTAAACTTGGTTACAATGGTTTCCTTTAGTCAAACAACTTCTATTATAGATTCTGTTGTTAATTTGAATACAGTAAGGTCTGATTTTAAATTCATTAAAATACACACAAGTGCTTATTCTATACGAGTAGTAGGCTTTGTTAAAGATAATCAGATTTATATAATTCATGAGAGGGTTGACTCAAAAAACAAACATGAATGATTAAAATATGGATTTAATAAAAATTTTATTACTTTACATAAACTGGATTTTATATTTGATGCCAATGATTATCGGAATACTGTTTGGAATTAAGTGGCTTAACAGATTTTTTTTGCCATACAATTCGGAAGGAAGATATTTTGATAAGGCAACAGAAGTAGTATATTCAGATAGTGGAGTAATTGTTTATGGTCTCTTCACATTAATATTCTTAATAATTGGAACCGTGTTTTTGTTTTTAAAATTACGTTCACCAAAATGATGTTATTTTGGTAATTGGTGTAATTCAATTAAATTTACCATGAAAGATTCGATAATGATTAATAGTAGTTTTCAGATACAGATTTTATACTATAGAAAAGTCAGGTTATAATTTTATCCAACTCTAAAACCAATAACGAGAACATCATCAACTTGTTGGTATTCACGCCCTTTCCATTCATTAAAATTTTTATCGAGAATATTTTTTTGCTCACTCATTGGTTTATCATAAATTTCAAAAATTAATTGTCTAAAATATTTAGGATAGAATTTTTTACCAACTCCTCCTCCAAACTGGTCAGAGTAACCATCAGAGAAGATATAAAATGTTGTAGGGGTATCAATCTTAATTGTATGTTTAGTAAAAAGCCGTTCTGTTTCTTTTTGGTCACCACCAATACCATTTTTATCGCCTTTAATAATTTTTAATTCATTATTTTGGATATAAATAACAGGGTTATTAGCACCGGAAAAATCAACAACTTTTTCTTCTTTTTTTATAACACAAATGGACATATCCATACCATCTTTACTTTCCGTATGCTTTTGTTTTAGGGCATGACGCACTTCTTTATGTAATTCATTTAAAATTAAATCAGCTTCTACAATACCTCTGTTAACAATTTCGTTTAAGAGATTTATGCCAATCATCGACATAAAAGCTCCCGGCACACCATGACCGGTACAGTCAACAGCTGAAATTATAAAATTTTTGGAAGTTATAAGTTTATTTAAAGAGCCTTTTTGTTTAATTTTTTCAATTATTGAACTTTGTTTGGAGAAACTTGGTTCTGCTTCAGAGAACCAATAAAAATCACCACTTACAATATCACGAGGTTTAAATAATATGAATGATTCAGGAAGATTTTTATGAAGCTTTTCAATTGATGGTAATAAAGCATCTTGAATACGCTGTGCATAATTAATACTTTGTGTAATATTTATATTTTGAAATTTAATATGTTCTAATGCTTTCGATATCTCTAAGTTTGCTTGTTTTTTTTGTTTGTATCCTTTATAAACAACAAATGCAATGATTCCAATAAGAACCAAACCAATAATTAAAAATTTTCTAAATAACGCTTCTGTTTTTAATTGTGCTTTTTGCTCCTTTATTTTCAGTTCTTTAATTTGCCTTTCTTTGTTTAAAAGACCAATCTGCATTTGTCTCTCTTTACTTATTTTTTTTTCTGTACTTAATGATTTTTCTGTAATTTTTAGTTTTGCATCTTTTTCAGCAACAACTTTTGATGTTTGCTTCTGCAACTCTTGCATCTTTATTTGATTTTCTTGTATTTGGTCATTCTGTATCTTTTTTTGAAAAGAGGCATACAGATTAAAATATTGTGAAGACTTTTCAGCATCTCCAATTTTCTTATAATTTTCCGAGAGCATGCCGTAACAAGTTCGCATTAACTTAATATTATTTAATTGCTTTGAAATATCAAGAGCTTCAAGCAGATATTTATTTGATTCTTTATATCGTTTAACAGTAACTAAAGGAACAGACAAATTAATTAAGCATGATGCAATATCATTTTTTTTATTTGATTCTCTGCTTATCAATAAACTTTTCCTAAAATATACAATTGATGTTTCATATTCTCCTTTGTCCGAATAAATCATTCCTATATTTGTATATATTGATTTTATTGCATTCTTATTGCCGACATTAATATTTATTACTAACGATTGATTAAAATAATCGAGAGATTTGTCATAATTTTCTTGATTCCAATATAAAAAAGCAAGTTTATTCAGGTATCGTGCTGTTTCACTCTTATCGCCTTGATTTTGATATAACTCTACCTTTTGCAAATAATCGTTTACTTTATCATTTGTTTGCGAATATAAAATCTTTGGAAATATTAAAGTTAACATTAATAGTATTTGAAAAATTCTATTATTTATCAATTTTATTGTGATATAGCGTTTATTCATTATTGGGTAAAAATTAAATAACTTTATTTTTTTTAAGGTACTAATTAGTGTCTGAAAGAAAACTAAGTCATTTATTATTATTCGTCATTGCGATCCGCCAGCTGGCGGAGAAGCAATCTGTAAATCAATGGATTGCTTCGGTCGTTCCCTGTTAAATATTGCTTCGCAATTTCACTTGTTAAACCTCCCTCGCAATGACGATAAATATTTAGTTTCTCATATATACAACAAGTAGTGTTTTTTCTTATTTTCATCCGTCAGCTGACGGATAAATGTAGCTTTCAGACACTATTTACAAAAATTTCTTTATTGTGTCAAACAAAACGTCTTTTGGTATAGGTTTTGCAATAAAATCATCAGCACCGGCTTTAAAACATTTTTCTTTATCTTCAAGCATAACATTTGCTGTTTCAATAATAACAGGCAATTTTTTATTTATGATTTTAATTTGTTTAATTATTTGCTGCGTTCCGGCAACTCCAGGTAATTGCAAATCTAATAAAACCATATCAATTTTATTGTTTTTTTTACAGATATCAAGTGCTTGTTTATCTGTAAATGCAAATAAAAGATTTGCACCTGCTTTATTTAAAATTTCTTCTAAATACCTTACGCTTAATTTATCATCATCAATAATAAGAAATGTTTTATCTTTAAAATTAATTTCCTTTTCAGCTTTTATCTTACAATCAACTATCTTACTGCGTTTCACAGGCAAATATGGTAAAGCAAAGTAAAAAGTTGACCCTTTTCCTGTTTCCGATTCTATCCATATTCTACTATTCATTAATTCAACAAGGTTTTTCGATATTGCAAGACCAAGCCCGGTTCCTCCATATTTACGAGTGTTTGTCTCATCAATTTGTCTAAATCTGTTAAAAATTATCTCTTGTTTATCTTTCTCAATTCCTATTCCTGTATCTTTTACATAAAATTTAAGAATATTTTTCTTTTTTAATTCATATCCAAATTCAACATGTCCCTCTTTAGTAAATTTTATTGCGTTATCAATAAGGTTACTCAATACTTGTTTTAGTCTGTCACCATCAATAATTATTTTACTTTTAACATCATCAAAAGCCATATTAAGCCTTAAATCAATACTATTTTTATTTTGTTTTGCTAATTCAATTTTAAAAAATGAATATAAATCCAATAACATTAAATTTAAAGAGTATTCTGAATTATAAATTTTTATCTGATTAGTCTCAATTTTTGAAATATCAATAATATCGTCAATTAAGTTTAAAAGAGATTTTCCGTTTCTATTTATTATTTTAACATACTCCTTCTGCTTATTCTTTTCAATTTTTTGATCTTTCAATAAATCACTGAAACCAAGAATACTATTCATTGGTGTACGAATTTCGTGAGACATATTTGCAAGAAAAGTTGATTTTAATTTATCGGATTCTTCTGCACGTTCTTTGGCTTTAATTAATTCATCTTCTAATTTTATTCTAAGCAATGCAATTGATGCTTGATAAATAAATGTTTCAACTAACTCAACATCAGTTATAACATTGTTATATTTTGTAATAATAGTAACATTACCAAGAATTTTACCTTTTTGTAAAAGTCCGATATTATATACTTTATTAATATTATATGGCTTAATAAATAGTTGAATGGAGGTATTTAAAAAATTCTCTAATGAATTCTCTATTTGTTCTTTATCTAATATTTTAATCCTTTCGGTGAAAAAATATTCAGTAAATTCTTTTCTAAAATGAAATGAACTATTAATGGGTTTTTCGCCTGTTATTCTAATAATTTTTTTTTCATAACTTTCAATACCTGAAACATATTTAGTATAAATTTTATTTTCATTTTTATTATAAAAACGAACTACTATTATTGCATCATGTATTAATTGCCGGAGCTTATCGCCAATAAATTGAAATAAATCATCTTTATCTGATAATTCTAAAAATTCTAATGCAGTCTTACTCAAAAATTTTTGTTTTTCTGTATATTCTATTTCTTTTAATTCTGCTGATTTTCGTTCTGAAATATTTCTTGTGTTAACAACAATTCCATTAATACTTAAATTATTTAATTGATTTGACATTATACTTTCAACGTAAACCCATTTTTTATATTTATGCTTTGCACGAAACTCAATTTTAATAATTTTTTTATGCTTATTGACTACATTATTTACGGCTTGTTTTACAATATCAACGTCTTCATGGTAAATAAAATCAAATAATGATTTGTTTATCATCTCATCAGGAGTAAATTCGGTTATACCATGATGTAGCGAATTTTTAAAAAGTATTTTCCCTTCAGCATCTAAAATAATTACAGAGTCTGAAGAGTTCTGAACGAGTGAACGATAACGCTCTTCTCTGTTTTTTAAAGCGTTTTCAACTTCTTTTTGTTGAGTAACGTCCTGAACTACCGCTTGAATTTTAGTCAATTTCCCTTCAATATTGTAAATCGGACCTAAAGAATAATGAAAAAAAGCTTTTTTACCCCACTTTGAAGTATAAACACATTGGGATGTTATTGCTTTTTTTTCTTTTATTGCTTGGCGTAATACTTGAGAGATTCCTGCTTGCTTGAGCAAAGGAAATGTGAGTATATTAATAGAGCGGGTTGCAGAAACTGACGGAGAACCAAGAATTTTAATTATTGCAGGGTTAGCATCAAGTATATTGCCACGTGTGTCAACTGATAATAATCCTACCGATGCGTTCTCAAAAATTGTTCTGTATTTTTCTTCATTATCAATTAAGGCTTGCTCAATTTGCTTACGACGAGTAATATCACGTATGGCAGTAATAACATAAACAACTTTATTATCTTTAATAATAGGAGTCTTTGTTGTTTCAGTAACAACTTTTTTGGAATTTACCCATGTGTCTTCTTGTGTAAAAAGTTGTTCACCTGTTTCAAAAACTTTTTTATACTCATCATAAACATTTTGTTGTAAGAAAGGAAATACTTCTCTAATTGTTTTACCTGATAAATCTGTTTCTAAATTATTTTTTTTACTATATTCAATAAATGCTTTATTAACAAGTATAATACGCAGGTCTTTATCAACAACATGAATATTTTCACTCAATGAATCTATAGTCTTATTGTAAAAATCTTTTGACTCCAGAATTTCTTTTTCAAATTGTTTTCGCTTTGTAATATCAAAAATGGTGCATATAATTGAAGGTTTTTCTTGATATATCAAATGAGCACCCGAAAAGTCAACCCATATATTGTCTCCATTTTTATTTCTGACTACAAATTCATAACTATTTGGAAATATTTCATGCTTTTGTCTCTCAAGTCCTCTTGATTTAACTAATTCACGATAATCAGGATGAACCATATCCCAAAATGAGATGGAAGCAATATTTTTTTTTGTTATACCTGAAAGTTTATAAAAAGTATCATTCGCATAAACAAATTTATTATCCTGAATAATAAATATTGCAGCAGGTG
>JAUVJB010000111.1 GCA_030592465.1 Bacteroidota bacterium
CTATTGCTCATTAATTGTTCATAAGTATATCCATACATTCGTGTAAAACCTTCATTTATCCATTCAAAATTACCTTTTGGGTCCATTATGAGAACAGCGTTATCTGTTTCACTGGCAACTATTGATAACTTCTCAAGTTTTTTATTTATTTCCTCTAATTCTTCTAATTTAGATGTGATTTCTTCCTTTTGAGCAGATATCTCATTGTTTTTATATTCAAGGGCTTCGTTTGTTTTTTTCTTTATTCGATAAAACCTGAAAATAAAAAATGCTATAAGTAATGAAAGAAATGAAAAAACGATTAATGAATTTTTAATTATTCTTTGACGCTTTAATTCTGTTTTATGAGCTAATTCAAGTTGCTTTGCTTTAATTTTTTTTATTTTTTGTTTTTTATCAAATTCATATTGCATCTCCAACTCAGTAATCTTTTTTATGTAATTTTTGATGTTGGAACTATCACTTATTTGTTTATAAATAACATGAAATCTATATGCATCTTTATATTTATTTATATTTGCATATGCTTGACTTAAATTATTTGTAGCTGTTTTTATTATTATTGGGTCCTTAATTTTAACACCTATTTCATAAGCTTTTAACAAATGTGTAATTGCTTTTTTATATTTCTTTTTATTAATATAAGTAATACCTAAATTATTATTTGCATTTGCAATACCTTGAGTATATCCTATTTTTTTTGCTAAGATTAAACTTTTATTAAAATAAATTAATGCTTTATTATATTGCTTAAGATGATTATATATTTTGCCTAATTGAATGTGTGAGTCTGTTATTCCATTTTTATCGTCGATTTGTTTTCTTTTCTCTAATGCAATGAGATTATATTCTAATGCCTTTTGAAAGTCGTTTTTTGTAATATAAATATCACCAATATTAAAATATGCACTTGCAAGTCCTTTAACGTCATTAATTTCCTTTTTAATCTTTATGCTTTTATTATAATATTCCAAAGCATTTTTATAATCTTTTTGAAAAGCATAAATTTCTCCAATATTATTATATGTCCACGACATTCCTGCGGTATTATTATATTTTTCTTCAATTTTTAAGCATTTGAGAAAATTGTTTAGTGCATTAAAATAATCTCCTTTATAAAAATATATTACACCTATGTTTGAATATGATTTTGCCAAATCTTTTGATTTCATTTTTATGTCAATTCGTAAACTTTTGTTGTAATACTCTAATGCTTTATCAAAATTTCCCTGATAAGTATATATTATACCTATATTATTATAAACATCTCCAAGTCCTTTTCGATTATTAGTTTTTTTATAAATTTTTAATGCTTTTATATAGTATTTTAAAGATATTTCATATTCCCCTTTATTTGAGTATACATTGCCAAAATTATTATATGTTCGTGCGAGTAAATTTCTGTTATTTAAATCTTTACCAAGTACTAATGCTTTGTTACAAAAATAAATAGCAGAATCCGGATTAGAGTTTTTAAATTCCCAGCAAAGTTTATTTAAGATTTTAATTTTTGTGGAATCTATATTAGTAAATTTTAAAACCTTCTTTAAGCTGTCGATTTTTGATAACTTTTTACCAAAAGTTGGATATATTGATATTAAAACCAGGGGAATAAAAACAAAAAAATATTTATTAATTAGTTTCATTCAATATTGATTAATTACACTAAAAATACTCACGTTATAATCTCTCAAAAAAAATTAACATTTCGTTAAATTTACACAATTTACTTTAAATTTCAAAACTGTTTCTTAAAACAGACTAAGCTGTGTATCTTCTTCTTTTGATTTTTTTTTGAATTGTATTTTTGAGAAATCTATTAATTCTTTCTCAATATTATTGATGAATGGGCTTCTTGGTAAAACATATTTTCTGCCTTTAATAAATCGTCTTCTTGCATTTGAGAGAAATAAATGTTTTTTAGCTCGTGTCATGCCAACATATAGCAGTCGTTTCTCTTCATTTATATCAGCTTTTTGATTTGCGTAAAGATTGTATGGTATTAAGCCGTCTTCACACCCGGTAATAAAAACAGATTTAAATTCAAGCCCTTTTGCTGCATGTAAAGTCATTATTGTAACATTCTCAATATCAGCATTATATGTATCGGTACTTACTCCGAGAGCAACAAATCTTAAAAATTTTTCAAAATCATTATCATAATCAGAACTCAAATCAATAAGACGTTTTATTTCTCTTTTAAAATCATTTTTATTGTCTTGAAAAAAAATATTAACAATTATCTCAATTGCTTTTTTTACAGGTTTGTATTTTATCAAAACCTTAATATCGTTAAGATTTGATACGAAAATTTTATTTTGGGCTATTATCTTATCTCTCAAAAAAACGTTGTCTTCATTATAACAGAAACTCATAATATCAATAATTGATTTTATAGGTTCTATCTTAAAAAAAGGTTTTTCACCAACAAGCTGATAAGGTATACTATGATTTTTAAAAGCTTGCTGAATTTCATTCATCTGACTTTTTAACCTGCAAAGCACAACAAAATCGGAAAGAGTTTGATCATTATCATCATTACCTGTTGTTATTCCACTATCCATAGAGAAAAAACGCAAACCGCCAATCATTGCCTCAATAGTACGAGCAACAAATTCAGCTTCGCTTTTATCGGTTTGGTGTTCGTTAATTTTAATTTTCACACCTTTATCAATGCCTTGAAGAAACGAGCTGACCGTGTCTTCACTTTTAATAACATCTCTCGATGCTTTAATAATATTATTTGAACAACGATAACTCTTATTAAGCTCAAATATTTTTGCTTGCCGGAAATCATCGGTAAATTTTTTAATAAATTTCACATCAGAACCGCGAAAGCTGTAAATAGCCTGATTTGGGTCGCCTATTACACATAAATTCGGATTATCATTGTTAATTATCTTCTTTATCATATTATACTGGGCAAAATTAATATCCTGATATTCATCAATCATAATAAACTTAAATTTTGCCTTATAAAAATCATTCACATCAGCAAACTGATTAAACAATAAATATGGATAATAGTTTAAATCATCAAGATCAAAAACATTTAGTTTCTTTAATGTGTTTTGATATTTGTCAAAAATTTCGAGCAATACTTTATCTTCAATATCATTTGTTGTTTGTAACATTTGCTTAACTTCGGTAATTGCCTTTGAAATTTTCTTAACCTGACTATCACCGCATTTTAGTTCATTTTTAAGAATTATGTTTTTGTCGTCTTCATCAATTATTGAAAAGTTTTTTTCTCTATCGGTATAATGATAATATTTTTTTAGTACAGATAATCCAAATTCGTGAAAAGTTAAAATGTTAAGTTTTTTAATATCAATTTTATTGATTAATAATTTTTTTAAACGCGTTAACATCTCACCGGCAGCCTTATTTGTAAATGTTACTGCAAGAATATTTTCAGGGTCGATTGATTTGTTTAAAATAAGATTTGCAATTCTGCTTGTGAGCACTCTTGTTTTCCCTGTGCCGGGACCTGCAACAATTAATGAAGGACCATTAAAATGCTCAACTGCCAAAAGTTGTTCTTTATTTAAAGTATTGATAAAATTTTCAACATTTATTGTTGGTAAATTATTATCAAGCTCAACAGTATTTTGACTATTATCAAAATTTTCTTTTAACAATTTATATTCTTTCAAATCAAAATTTAACAACTTTCGTTTATTAACATGCTTTTCAGGATTAGAGCTGTCAGAAAATAAATTTTGCGAACCGAGATTTTGTATCTCACCTTTATCAAACACTTTAATTGTTCCATATTCACCATCAAAACCTTCATTAACAATCACTTCATTATTTCTCATCCGTTTTATGGCAATTGATAGTTGCTCGCCAGCTGATTTTTTAATTTCTTCAACCGAAAGATTAAGCAAAATATCTAACTCATTACCTGCTTTATTAATTATTGAATTATAAGTTTTAGTAACCTGTTTTGAGCTTGGCCCAACTCCGGCAATTTCAGATATGATTTCTTTTAAAGGTATTATTGAATAAAAAGGTAACTTATTCGGTCTTTCATTAATATCAACTCTATCAGACAGTTGAACAATCCTGTTTGTAACACCCACAGTAACTTTTTTACCACAAACAGAACAAATATTGTTATGTTTTAAAGTTTCTACAGGATTCCAGCAAACATTACATTTGCGATGACCATCATAATGATATTTCCCTTCTTGCGGATACATATCTATTGTACCGAGAAAATTTTCCGGATTACCTGTTTTTATAGCGTCAATAATATGATTATAAGAAAATTCTGTATTAAACAAGTTAGCATTTCTTCCCAGCTTTTCAGGTGAATGAGCATCAGAATTTGAAATAAGTGTATATTTATCGAGTAAACTACACATCCAGTTCATAGGAGGGTCGGTTGACAAACCTGTCTCTACAGCATAAATATGGTCGGACAAATCACCGAAACATTCAACAATAGTATCGAAACCTGATTTTGAACCAAGAGCCGAAAACCATGGCGTCCAAATATGAGCAGGAACAAAAAAACATTGATCAGATACATTTAAAATAAGGTCAAGTAAATCACGAGAATCTAACCCGAGTATAGGTCTTCCATCAGATGTAATATTGAAATTCAGATTTTGTAGATTGTTTTGTATCTTCTCAACAGTACTAAAGTCTGGTGCAAAAACAAGATTATGAACCTTTCGTACCTTGCCTGTTTTTTTATAAATATTACTAATTTCCGATGTTAAAAGAAAACGAACTCTTGAATTGCGTTTTTCAGGATTAATTAACTGATTATTTATTTTAAATTCCTCTTTAAGTTTAAACAGACCAGACTCTGCCGGCTCAAGTTTTTCTTTCAACTCTTTTAACCAACCCGGGTGAGTAAAATCGCCTGTGCCAACAATATTTATACCTTTTATTCTTGCCCAATAGTCGAGATATTCAGGAGTAAGATTTTTACTTGTTGCACGCGAATAATGCGAATGAATATGAAAATCACCAATAAATTTCATTTAACGAATGGTATAAAATTTTTATAAATTTATTGAAAATAATTTGTTTATTTCTTTTTTTAAGATGATATTTTGAGAATAAAACTATGAGTCCACTCCGAAAAGTCTTTTTTTGCCGCTAATACACGAATGTTTTTTTATGGCTAAATTTTATTTTGAGGTGCTGGATAAATTTTTTAGCCTTAGCGATGTTTTTGGGAACCAACGCAAAACGTATTAATTTAAAAAAAAATTAAGCATATAATTTTATCCACAAATAAAAAAAATTATTACATTTAAAATAATTTAATTTAATAATCAAAAATTGATGTTGCTAAAGTTACATAAAACATGCGACTTAGACAGAGACTACGCCATTTTTTAAAAATTTATTTACAAATCAATAGCCCAGCCATTCACCCCGTTAGATAATTGCATATCTAAGAGGTTAAACACGTTAAATATTAAGCTATCTAACGGGGTGAATGGCTGGGATTAAAGATTTATTTAAAATAGCAAAAGATGCCGTTCATGGCATTATTACTGTTTCATTCCTATAATTTTTATAAGGGCGTAAACGCCCTAATTCTAATATTTATTAATTCTTTTAAACCCAGACGTAAACGTCTGGGCTATTGAGTAAACGTCCGGGCTATTGAGCAGCTTATTTTTTTATTGCAATGTGATATTTTTTATACAGAATTCATTAATTTTAATAAATAAAATTAATGAATTCTGCGTTTGATTCTAAGAATACCTTGTAATAATTTTGATAGAAACTTTAATGTAATAAATTATACAGAGTAATAATAATATATTAATTATGAATATAATTTCATCAAATATAAAATTGTCAGATTATTTTGATAATCAGTTAAATAGTCGTTTTTCTGTTAGATCCATTTTATCTAAGATAAAAAATGAAGACGTAATAATAGATTTTATTAATATTAATTTTATTTCAAGATCTGCCGCACACGAATTACTATATTCAGTTGATAAATTTGCCGAAAAAGGGGTGAAAATAATTTTTAAAAATCTAAATACAGAAGTCCAGCAAATGTTAAATAAAGTAGATTCTTGCAAAAATACAAATAATAAATATGCTACTTATGTCAATAAAATCTTTTTTGATAGTGAGAAGAAACTTGATGATTTTTTTCTTGATTGGATTAAATTAGAAAATAGCATTGACGAATTTGCTGATAGTGCTGCTGATAAAACAGATGAGAAATTAGCCTCTAAAACTTCTTCTATCACAAGATTAACCGATGATGAAATTTTGGAATTATTTCCGGAACCATCAGATGTGAAAAAATTATTTGAGTTAATGAAGATTGTAAAATCAGGAGAGAGAAAAAATGATAAGATTAATAAAATAACAGCTAACTCAGAAAAATTGCCGGTATTGTGTTAACATTACTCACAAAACTTGCATAATATTAGTAGCTGTTATAAAGCTGATTTATAAATCCCTATTTAAAAAAAGAAAGATGTCTAATTTTAGACATCCTTCCCAATAAATAATTTATACCAACACACAAACAAAAAGAATAAAATCAATATTATTAACCTTAAGTATAAATTATCTCTTTATAAATTTCCTTGTCTTTACTTTTCCGAATTTATCATAGATTGACACGAAATATAAGCCTGACCGTAAGTCAGATATATTAACATCAATCTTTTTTGAATAAATATTATTAATTACTTTATTTTGCTTACCAATAATATTATGAATAACAATTTTATTAATCTCTTTATCATTATTCAAATACAATAAATTACTTGCAGGATTAGGGTAAACAAATAATTTACATTTACTTTTAATTTCATTATCATTAATACTTGTATAAAGATCAGGAGTTGCAAGTTTTTTTGTAGTATAAATTTTATATTCGCCTGCATCAAGTTGTATCAAACCATTAGGGTTGTCAACATCAATAGAATCGCCTGCAAAATAGTCATACCATTTGCCTGATTCTTGAAAACTCGGGTCAATTGAATTTTCCTCAACGCCAAAATTACCAATAATAGTAACATCCATTGACGAGTCATTAATATGGATTTTTTTCATTTCATCTGATAACGACAATGTAAAATCACTGCTTCTAAAAGCCGGTTGAGTTTCTTTAATATTAATTAAAGCTGAACAGACTTTATATAATCTTAATCTATTAGCATCGTGAAAATAAGACCATTTAATAGGTTTTCTGCCTGTTCTTCCATTATAATCAATAGATATATCATAACCTAATTCTCCAAACTGCCAAATCATCTTAGGACCCGGAATTGTAAAGAAAAAAGTTGCTGCCAATTCCATTCGTTGTAAAGCAGTAACAGTATCTTTTATATTATAGCTTCCTGAAGAGTTTCCATAAGTTATATTTCTATACATTAATCGCTCTTCATCATGACTCTCCATGTAACCAACAACATTGGGCTCATTCCAATCACGTTGTTTATATGAGATCCATGAAAAATCGGAATTATCATTCCATCCCATTGTTGCTTCATTATAATTATAATTAAGATTTCCCCAAAGCATAATACCGTAATTTGCAAGCTCTGTTTCTTCACTATTTTCAGAAAGATGTTCAAAAATTACATACGCATTATTTTTAACTTGCCATATTTTGTCTGACATACGTTTTAAAATTGCAATTCTGTCAGCATCATAATTACTGCCCCAAGGATCATTACTTCCATGTGCCGTATTACTAAACCCTTTAGTAAAGTCAAATCTAAAACCGTCAATTTGATATTCATTCAACCAGTATGAATTAATACTATCTACCAACCTCTGAGTTTCTGCACTTTCATGGTCAAAATCGTTTCCCCACTGTGCATCGGGATTAGTAAAATTTGATTGCTGATTATACCATGGATTATCGGCAGAAGGACGATTGTTAGTAGCATCCCAATACATTCTAACCATTGGTGACTGACCGAAAGAATGATTTAAGACCATATCCATAATAACAGCCATACCATTTTCATGACAAGCATCAATTAATCGTTTAAAATCATTTTTCGGGCCATAAGCCTTGTCAACAGCAAAATAAAACGAAGGATTATACCCCCAACTGTCATTTCCTTCGAACTCATTAACCGGCATGAACTCAATTGCATTAACACCCAAATTTTTAAGGTAATTTAAAGTGTCTTTTATAGTTTTAAAATCGCTATTACCTGTAAAATCTCTAACAAGCAACTCATATATAATTAGATTTTCTTTACTCGGAGAAGTAAAATCAGTTACCTGCCAATTGAATGGCGTTTGTTCAGTTTGCAATACAGATGCAATTTCTGTTGTTTTACCGGTTGGGTATTGAATTAAATTAGGGTAAGTTTCATTACTTATATATTTATCGTTCTGCGGGTCGCTAATTTTATCAGCATAAGGGTCTGCAATTTTTATTTCCCCATCAATAAGATATTGAAAAATATATTCCTTGTTTGGAATAAGTTCATTAATAGTAACCCAAAAACGATTACTATCAGGGGTCATTTTCATATAGTAATCTTCATCAAGTTCCCAGTTACTAAAATCGCCAATAACAAATGTAAAATCTTTATTTGGTGCAAACAAAACAAGTGTAACACTAGTACCGTTTAAATAATTTATTCCATCGTGAACATTTTCAGGTAAATCTTGTATTGTAACTACGTTTCTTACAAAAAAATAAACAGAATCTAAAACAGTTTCAGTCTCGTTTTTGGCTTTTGCTTTTATCCAATGTTTTCCATATTCACTTGCAATTATTGAGTAATTTATAATACTATCAGTGGTTGTAACTATTTGAACATCATCTAAATAAAGGAATAAACTGTCAGTTTCGTTCGACACAGCTGTAATATTTATACTATCATTAATAGAAACTATTGTAGCTTGGTCAGGTTGCAAAATTTTAACACTAACTTCATTAGAATTATACACATCAACAAAAATATCTGCTCCGCCTATATCACCTCCTTGTAAACTACCATCACTACTACGAAATACAAAAGCCATTTTTAACACTTCCTCTGTTTCAGGCACATCATAATATCCAAGAATATCAGGTGAAATTTCTAAAGTATAAATATTTGCATTCGTACTTGATCTTGTTAATTTTGCTTTTGGTATATTTTCAGTCCATCCTGCGATTACATATTCCCAACCACTTGCTGATTCGACAATAACACCTGTATGAGCATAAACATCACCGGTAAAATCTTTAAGTCCTGCATCACCTTTTGTTGCATCAAAGGTTATTGTTATTTCATCGTTTACAGTAGGGAAAGGGGGAGAAGTAGTAACTACCTGAGCAGAAACAGAAAAAAAATTAAAGCATAAAGCAACAGTAATAATCGGTATTGAGAAAAATTTAAAATATTTCATTTTATAAAAAAATTAATTTAAAATTAACAAAAATTAAAAGTTAAAAAGAGACTGTTTCAAAATAAAAACAATCTCTTTTTATTAGTCAAAATTTTTAATTAGTTATTAAACCTGTTTGCTTAACAGTATTTCACAATTCTTTAATAAGATTAACTATTTTTTTATGATAAGACTAATCTGATAAGTAAGATTAACAGTATCAGCCACAATTGTGTAATCTCCAGCTACATGAGGAGAGGGAATAGGTGATGGATCCGGTTCAGATTCTGTTTCTCTGTAAACCAAATTACCACTTTCACTTGTACCATCTGCATCGGTTCCCCATTGTGGAGCCCATTGTCCTAATACAG
>JAUVJB010000182.1 GCA_030592465.1 Bacteroidota bacterium
CATATATTGGACCATATATTGGTGCTTTTTTCGGTATTATTATTGGTATTGCTATAAATTTTAACTTAGATTTTTCTACTCAATTATTACCTTTAATTTTATATATGGCTTTGGTTTTTGCTATTGTCCAGATAATTGACAATGTTTTATTTCAACCATTAATATACTCAAGTAGTGTAAAAGCTCATCCTTTAGAAATATTTTTGGTAATATTAATGGCAGGCAGTTTTGCCGGCATACCCGGTATGATTTTGGCAATACCTGCATATACGGTAATTAGAGTTATTGCAAAAGAATTTTTTAGTAATTTTAAAGTTGTTGAGAAACTCACAAACAACATTTAACTTTTAAAACATAAAAAATTAAATATAATTATTTATGTTTGTATAATTTAAAATTAAGTAATGAGATTTTTTCAAATAAAATTTTTTACTGTAATATTTTTTATGCTGTTAGCACAGTTTTCTGTAGCTCAAATTTATGCTGATTTTAATCTTTCTGAGATTACTTGCCATGGCGATACTGTTTCGTTTACCGATAACTCTTCCGGTTCATCAATAACTTCATGGAAATGGGATTTTGGCGATGGACAAACAGACACAGTTCAAAACACAAATCATGTTTACGATAGTGTAGGTAATTATACCGTAGAACTTATAATAAGCGACGGAACAAATAATGATTCTGTATCTAAAATTATTACTATTCATAAAAATCCGGTTGCTGATTTTTTAATTGACAGCGTTCCTTTTTCATCATATTCAAAAATTTTTCGTGATAATTCGCAAAGCGATACCACAAAAATTTTGTTTGAATGGGATTTTGGCGATTCCTCACACCGAATAACCGCAGATAGCTCTTCTTTTGTACATAAATTTCCTGATAAAGATGTTTATCGTATTTATTTTAAGATTACCAATGCTAATGGTTGCACAGCAGACACTAGTAAAAATGTGAATATTGAAGACAAGTTTGTTGTTCCAAATGTATTTACACCAAATAACGATGGGATAAACGATTTGTTTTGTATTACTTCAAACGGTGAAATGAAATTTTCAATAACAATTTACAGCCGGTGGGGAAGTGTTATGTATAAATCACAAACTGCACAAAAAATTTGCTGGGATGCACGAACACCTGATGGCACCAAAGTTCAACCGGGCACTTATTTTTATGTTATTCAGTTTGATGGCAACTTCGAATATGAACCTAAGACTGGTTTCTTTAATGTATTCTATTAGTCTTTTTATCTTGTCAAAATATTTTCAGTTATGGTAATTTCGAAAAAAGAAAGTGTTTTGAAAATATTTGGATCTTTTAATCTTTATTATTTCGGATTAATATTATTAATAGTAAGCTTACCATTATCACCATATCTTACAAGCGTATCGCAATTTATTTTAGCCGGCAACTGGATTTTAGAAAATAAATTCAAATCAAAATTTAATCAACTTACTAATAATAATGGTATTTTAATTTTTTTAGTAATTTTTTTCATTCATTTAATTGGACTAATATACACAACAGATCTTGAATATGCTTTTCATGATATAAAAATTAAAATACCATTATTAATACTTCCTATTATCATTGGAACTTCTGATAAATTAAACTATAAACAACTTAAAATTTTATTGCTTTTTTTTATAGCAGCCATTACAGTTAACACTTTTATCAGCTCTGCTGTTTTATTAGGATTAATTAATTATAAAATAACCGACATTAGATATATATCAATTTTTATATCACACATTCGTTTTTCATTATTGATAAATGTCGCTATTTTTTCATTAGCTTATTTTTTCTTTTTAGATAAAATAAATAAAAAAGAGAACATTATTTATCCTATATTGATAATTTGGCTTGTAACGTTTCTGTTTGTGTTACAATCTATTACAGGAATAATCGTTTTTTTAATAACAGGTTTTATTGTCGCAATTTATTTTTTAAAAAAATTTAGAAATAAAAAAATAAGGAAATATTTAACAACTTTATTAATAATTTTACCGCTTCTATTATCAATTTTGGTTGCTAAATCAATTATTGATTTTTATTCAGCAGATAAAATTAATCCTGTAACAATTGATAATTATACAAAGCTTGGCAATAAATATAAACATGATTTTAATAATAAAATAATTGAAAACGGGCATTATGTTTATTTGTATATTTCAGAAGATGAATTACGTCAGGAATGGAACAACGTTAGTAAAATTGACTATGACGGGATTGACAAAAAAGATCAGAAAATAAGGAATACGATTATCAGGTATTTGACTTCAAAAGGATACAGAAAAGATGCAGAAGGAGTTAAAAAATTAACAAAAAAAGATATAAATCATATTGAAGACGGGTATGCAAATTATATTTATAAAAATAAGATTAGCCTTTCTGCAAGAATATATAAAATTATTTGGCAGATTGATGTTCAGTTTAAAAAAGGCAATCCCAGCGGACATTCTGTAACACAGCGTTTTGAATATTTAAAAGCATCATTTGGAATTATTAAAGATAATTTTTGGTTTGGTATAGGAACCGGCGATTTAAAAACAGCTTTCGCAAAACAATATAATGAAATGAATTCTCCTTTATCAAAGAGATGGAGGTTGAGAGCCCATAATCAGCTTGTTACTTTTTTTGTTACTTTCGGATTAATTGGCTTTTTGATTATTATTTTTGCAATGTTTTATCCTATTTTTTATGAGCAAAAATTTAAAGATTATTTTTTCATGGTGTTTCTGATAATAATTTTATTATCAATGTTAAATGAAGACACATTAGAAACTCAAGCAGGGGTTACGTTTTTTTCATATTTTTATTCATTATTTTTGTTTGGTGTTAAGAAAAAACATATCTATAAGTTGAAATAAATTTTACTATGATAAAATTATCGGTTGTAATAATAACATATAATGAAGAAAAAAATATTGAAAGATGCTTGCTTTCAGTCAAAGATATAGCCGACGATATAGTTGTTGTTGATTCTTTTTCGACTGATGCAACACAAGAAATATGCAAAAAATATAATGTAAGATTTTTTGAACATAAATTTGAAGGGCATATTGAACAAAAAAACTGGGCTGTTACACAAGCTGAATATCCTCATATTTTATCGCTTGATGCTGATGAAGAATTATCGGAAGAACTAAAAAAATCAATAAAAGAAATGAAAAATAATTGGGAATATGATGGTTATTATTTTAATCGTCTTACTAATTATTGCGGCAAATGGATAAAACATTCCGGTTGGTATCCCGATAAAAAATTAAGATTATGGGACCGTAGAAAGGGTAAGTGGACTGGAACAAATCCGCACGATAAATTTGAATTAATAAGTGATTGCACAAAACATCATATATTTGGCGACCTGTATCATTATTCTTATTATTCCATTTCTCAACATGTTGAAACCATTAATAAATTTTCTGATATTGCGGCATTAGCTCGTTTTAAAAAAGGAAAGAAGTCAAATATTTTTAAAATAATTTTTAGTCCTTTATGGAAATTCGTTAGAACTTATTTTATTAAATTAGGATTTCTCGATGGCTTTTACGGTTTTGTAATAAGTGTTAACTCTGCACATTCAACTTTTTTGAAACAAGTGAAATTAAGAGAGCTTAATAGGGGGAAATAAATTTTTTAATTTTTATTAGATGGATGTAGCAACAAAAAATATATGTTTTTTTAATAGTTGTAAAGCATGGGGCGGCGGAGAGAAATGGCATTATGACATAGCCGTTCGCTTAAAAAATAAAAATTATAATATAACATTAATAACTAATAAGAATAGCGAACTTTTTCACAAAACTGTTAGCTCAAATATTCCAACTATTTCAATAAAAATTTCAAACTTTAGTTTCTTAAATCCATTTAAGATATTAAAAATAAGCCGATTGTTTAAAAAACACTCAATCAACACAGTTATTTTAAACTTACCTTCTGATTTAAAAGCCGCAGGATTGTCTGCAAAAATTGCCGGTGTGAATAAGATAATTTATCGAAGAGGTAGTGCAATACCGGTTAAGAATTCTTTTTTAAACAGGTTGTTGTTTCGAAAAATTGTAACTGAAATTATTGTTAATTCAAATGAGACTAAACGTACACTATTGGTCAATAATCCCAATATGATTGATGAAAATAAAATAAAATTGGTATATAACGGTATTGACTTAAAAAAGTATGACAGAACAACATCAAAAATATACAAAAGAACAAACAATGAGATTATTCTTGGTTCTGCCGGCAGACTTTCAAAGCAAAAAGGACAAAAGTATTTAATAGACATTGCAAAAAAATTAAAATCAAAAAATATTAATTTCAAAATATTAATTGCCGGTGAAGGAGAATTAAATAATGAACTTCGCAGTTATGCAAAAAAATTAAAAGTCGAAAATGAAGTTGTGTTTTTAGGTTTTGTCGAGAATATTAAGTCATTTATGAATAGCATAGATATTTTTTTGTTAACATCTTTATGGGAAGGGTTTGGCTATGTTATTGTTGAAGCTATGGCTTGTAATAAACCTGTGGTTGCATTTAATGTAAGTAGTAATCCCGAGATAATTACTGACAACGAAACAGGTTTCTTAATTAATAATTTTGATATTGATAAATTTACTGATAAAATTGAATTGTTAATTAATAATAAAGAATTAAGAGAAAAATTTGGCAATAAAGCTCGCACTATTGTTGAAAAAAGATTTGAGATAGAAAATACTGTTAAGCGAATTGAACAAATAGTTAATTAAAACCAATGCAAACAATATTAGTTACAGGCAGTAATGGATTATTAGGACAAAAACTTGTTTGTCAGTTATCTGAAAGACAAGATATTAAATTGATAGCTACATCAAAGAGTGTAAATAAATTAACAGATATTAACAATATAACTTTTGAACTGCTTGATATTACCAATAAAACTGAAATTGAATATATAGTTAAACGGTATAAGCCCGACACAATAATAAATGCAGCAGCTATTACAAATGTTAATTTTTGTGAAGAGAATAAACCGGAATGTTGGCAGGTTAATGTTGAAGCATTAAAATATTTAACACAGGTCTCAAATGAGTTGAATATACATTTAATTCATATTTCTACTGATTTTATTTTTGATGGATTAACCGGAAATTATTCCGAAGATGATGTTCCAAACCCTGTGAGTTATTATGGCTTGTCAAAACTGGAAGGTGAAAAAATTGTTCAATCCAATGCAAATAAATGGACAATTATTCGTACTGTTTTGGTTTATGGATTGACACAAAGCAGGAGTCGTTCAAATATTGTTTTATGGGTAAAGCAATCTCTTGAGAACAATAAACAAATAAATGTTGTTAACGACCAGTTTAGAACACCTACTTTGGTTGAAGATCTATCTTGGGCATGTATTAATGCAGCAATAAAAGAGAAAGAAGGCATTTACCATGTTTCAGGTAAAGATTTTCTGTCTATTTATGATATTGCAAATACAACAGCCGATCTTTTTGACTTAGATAAGTCATTAATTTCCCCGATTAGTTCAATATCATTAAACCAGAAAGCCAAACGACCTCCTCGCACCGGATTTAATATTAATAAAGCAATAAATGAATTAGACTATCACCCGCATTCGTTTATTGAAGGTTTGCAAATTGTTAAGGAGCAATTTATGATAATGAGTTAAACTGTGCTGCTTTCTAATCTATACAAACGGAACTATACTTCACGCTGTTATAATTTTAACATATATTGTCATTAATAGTCATTGATAGTCATTATGTATCATTAAGTAGTTATGAATGACAGTGAAGCCAAATGACAGCGAAACTAAATGACAACAAATGACGTGAAACAAATGACCCCAGTGAAATAGCTGATAAATCAGGATTTCACGGGGCAAGCAAATTACAATACGGCTCTACTGAGCTTGCCGAAGTGTAAAATATAACCGCACAAAGTATATTATACCGTTAAAGGTTACAAATTGCGTTTTTTGTTTTAACCACGAAGTGTTATATTTATTCAATAATGCCGATTAATAATTTTTGACAACTTTTCAAGTTTATCATAAGCCATTAAGCTTAAATATAAAATTACTGGCGAAGATATCATCCCTGCAATAACATCAACAAGATAATGAGCTTTTATATAAACTGTTGCAAAACAAAGAATTATAATAGGAAGCAATATATAATAAAACAGTTTTCGATAATATTTAAAACTTAAATATAAAAATATTAAAG
>JAUVJB010000284.1 GCA_030592465.1 Bacteroidota bacterium
ACTTATGGACTGTTTGCAGCCCGAACCCGCTCAGACAATTCATTCAACCGTGAATTAGCTTTTAAATACATTCCAAACACTATTGGGATTTTGCGTGATGTTTTCCGTTTTATATCGCTCGAAGACCCACCAAAACCATTGCAAATAATAGTTGACGATATTGCAGAAGTATTAAACGTAACAGATGTAAATAAAATATTGCAGGATTATTACAAGGAAGGTAAAGGTAAAGACCCTATTATCCATTTCTACGAAACATTTCTAACAGCCTACGACCCAACAATAAGGGATAAACGTGGTGTTTATTATACGCCGGAACCTATTGTAGGTTACATTGTTCGTTCAATAAATCAAATTTTAAAAACACATTTTAATATAAGCGATGGACTTGCCGACGAAGATGTTACATTGCTTGATCCCGCAGGCGGCACACTCACTTTCCCAGCCGAAGCTATTAAGTTAGCCGTTAAGGAATTTACCGAAAAATACGGCAAAGGTGGTAAGGCGAAACTTATTAAAAACCATATACTTAAAAATTTTTATGCTTTTGAACTGATGATGGCACCTTATGCAATCGGGCATTTAAAAATGAGTTTTCTTTTTGAAGAGTTAGGTTATAAACTTGAGGATGATGAACGTTTTAAGCTTTATCTTACAAATACTCTTGAAATGGAAGATTTGGAACAAATCCAAATACCCGGTCTAAGCTCTTTAAGCGAAGAAAACCATTTAGCCGGCAAGGTAAAAAAGGAGCAACCTGTTTTGGTAATTCTTGGTAATCCACCATACAGCGGAATATCTTCTAATATTAATGACTGGACTGAAAAACTTTTAAAACAAACTGTTGACGGTGCAACAAGTTATTATGAAGTTGATGGCAAACCTCTTGGTGAAAAAAAACTTTGGCTTCAGGACGATTATGTGAAATTTCTTCGGTTTGCCCAATGGAAAATTCACAAAGCCGGCTCAGGTATTGTTGGTATGATTACCAATCATAGTTATCTTGATAATCCTACATTTAGGGGAATGCGGCAAAGCCTGATGAATACTTTTAACGAAATTTATATTCTTGACCTTCATGGCAACAGTCTGAAAAAAGAAACCAGCCCCAACGGCAGCAAAGATGAAAATGTATTTGATATAAGACAGGGAACGGCAATTGCTTTATTCATAAAACAAAAAAATAAAAAAACTTGCAATGTTTTTCACACTGACCAATATGGTTTGTGTGAAAAAAAGTATGATTGGTTAGATTCAAACAATTTCTTACCAAAAAATTATAAAAAAATAAAACCTGAAAGTCCTTGGTATTTTTTCATTTCTCGTGATACTGATAAAATTAAAAATTACCTTGAATGGAAAGCAATATATGAAATTTTTCCGGTTAACAATGTTGGTATTGTAACAGCAAGAGATGGACTGGCAATTGATTTTGACAAAAACATTTTGCAGAATAAAATAATGATGTTTCGCAACAAAAATGTTGACGACCAAACCATTGAGCAAGCTTACGGTGTGAGAGACAATTACCAATGGAAAATTAATGAGCAGAGAGAGGCTTTCAGAAAAGTAAGTGATTGGGAGAATAATTTTAAGAAAATCCTTTATCGTCCTTTTGATGTAAGGCATATTTATTATCAAAAAAATATTGTCTTTAGACCTTGCAAAAAAATAATGCGACACATGTTGGAAGATAATTTAGGCTTAACTATTGGTAGAGCAGGACATGTTGTGGGATTGGAGCATTTGTGGAATTTAGTTTTCGTTTCTGAAAATATTATTGATTTTAACTTATATTATCGTGGTGGGGAATTACTTTTTCCTTTATATCTCTATAAGGAAAAAGTTATCAAAAAACCTCATGTCCAATCCATGATTCTTTTTGAACCCGAAACAGAATATGGCAGCAGTGACAAAATCCCAAATATTGATAAAAATTTTTACAAAAAGCTAAATAAAACCTATAAAAAAGAACTTGCACCCGAAGAAATACTATATTACATCTATGCCGTTTTTTACAGCAATTTTTACCGTGAGAAATATTCAGAATTTTTAAAACTTGATTTTCCAAGAGTACCGTTTACGACAAATTATAATTTTTTTAAAAATATGGCAGAACTTGGTAACCAATTGGTTAATTTACATTTGATGAAAAGCAAACTACTGAATAATCCCGTATCGAAATTTTTTGGTGATTCGGAGAATGACCGAATTGAAAAAGTGATTTATGACGAAAAAAAACAGCGAATTTACATTAACAAAGACAAGTATTTTGATAATGTATCATCAGAACTATGGAACTATCAAATTGGCGGTTATAAAGTGTTGCAAAAATACCTGAAAGACAGAAAAACCCGATTAATGAACGATTCGAGATACTATTGCAGGATTATTACCGCTATAAGTAAAACAATTGAACTTCAAAAGGATATTGATAAAATATACCAAGAAATTGAAAAGGAATTAATTGAATTTTAAATGTATCATTCACACACCATCCCTCGATTGGCTTGGTCTCCTAACTAAATTGTAATGAAATAGCAATCGCTGTTTCACATAAAAAACATAATTATAGAAAAACCAAAGATTATTAATATAACGAAAAAAATGACATCCGTCAGCTGACGGATGTCATTTTTCAATCAAAAAGATCTTTTTTTTTATTAAAACTTAATTCCAAAACTCGCCAATATTCTATTTGAATTAGAATCTAAATTCACTTCTGAGCTTTGTTCACCGTAAATATAATATTTTTGCGATTGTGTTGAATGCACAAATGCTAAATCGAAAGAATAATTACCCTGACTTATTCCAAAGCCTCCTGAATATAATGAGTATGTCGAGTTATGATTTGCTTCGCCTGAAACATAAGGACTGCCATATAAAGCATACCCTCCCCTAAAATTAAAAGGTCCATATTTATATTCAGCTCCAAGTTTTAAATTACCTATTGAAGCATAACGCGACGAAATATTCACATTTTCTTGGCTAAACGAATAATCATCCGAGCGTAACCGCGCAGACGAATAATCAATATATTCATAATCAACACTTAATATTGCTGTTTTTTTAATTATAAATGCAAGACTTGCAATTGCTTTATATGGAGTAGTTAGTTCATAATTAAAAGTTGAATTCGGAGATGATGAGAAATTTGTATATGTGCCATCACTATATACAATTGTTGCATCAACAGAAGAATAATATTCATCTGTCAAAACAAAAAAAGTCGGCGTGTGAACAGCAGCACCTACTCTCATCCAATAAATCGGTTTATAAATTGCCCCGAATTTAAAATTAAAACCATCACCTTTTGTTAATAAATGATTGTGATAGTTAAAAGACACTAAGTTTGGTATAATATCATTAGGATCACTCTCT
>JAUVJB010000188.1 GCA_030592465.1 Bacteroidota bacterium
AAATTGTTTTTAAAGATGGTATAAAAATAAAAGAAAAAAAATATAACAAAAAAATACCGTTTAAATAATTAAATTTGCGGAATTTTTGTGAGATGATGTATTCTAATAAAAATATTAGGAAATGACTAAAAAATTTAATGTAGAGATAAAATCAGAAATAGGAGAGCTTGAAGCTGTCATATTGCATACTCCGGGTAGGGAAGTTGAAAATATGACACCTCAAAATGCGGAGCGTGCTTTGTATAGCGATATTCTCAACCTTCCTGTAGCACAAAAAGAGTATGCACAATTTAAAGCAGTGCTTGATAAACATACAAAAACTTTTCAAGTAAAAGATTTATTAATTGGTGTACTTAATAACGATAGGGTAAAAGAAAATCTTATAGACGAAATTTTTCGTAGTGAGAATGTTGATGAGAATAAGGATTATATGTTATCACTTTCGAATGAAGAACTTGCCCGACAACTTATTGAAGGGGTGGTAATGAAAAAAGATAATCTAACTAAATATTTCTCTAAGGAACGTTACTCACTTCCACCATTGCATAACTTTTTTTTTACTCGTGATGCATCAATCTCAATATTCAATGAAGTACTTATTGGAAGGATGGCAAGTAAAGTAAGAGATAGAGAATCAAAAATAATGCAAGCTGTTTTTGATTATCATCCTAATTTTAATACAAAAACTATTAATTCTATACAAGAGCCATGTTTTAACGAAAAAATTAATATTGAAGGGGGTGATGTATTAATTGCTCGTGATGATATTCTTATTATTGGAACCGGTTCTCGAACCTCTTATCAAGGAATTGATTTTATTATTGAAAAGTTTAAAAGAACAAAACAACCTATGCATATTATTGTTCAGGAACTACCGCACACACCCGAATCATTTATCCATCTTGATATGGTATTTACTTTTATTGATAAAGATATGTGTATGGTTTACGAACCATTAATATTAAAACCTAATAAGTATCATATAGTACATATTTATATTGATAATGGTAAAATAGTTATCAATCAGGAAACAAACATTATAGAAGCATTAAAAAAACTTGGTATGTCATTAAAGCCTGTTTTGTGTGGAGGAACAAAAGATCTTTGGGTACAGGAAAGAGAGCAATGGCATAGTGGTGCAAATTTTTTAGCATTGGCTCCGGGGAAAATTATTGGATATGGTAGAAATATTTATACCATTGATGAGCTTAATAAGAATGGTTTTGAAGTAATTAAAGCCAGAAATATTATGAATGATAAAATTGATTTAAAAAAGATTAATAAGTATGTTGTTACTATCGAAGGCTCTGAACTCTCTCGTGGAGGAGGTGGTGCTCGATGTATGACAATGCCTGTTAGACGGAAACCTGTTAATTGGGAATAATATTATACTGTAAATGGTCATAAATTGCGTTTTTATTAATTTATAAATTGCAATACTTAATATTCAAAATGGTTATATGGTTTTATGGTTAAATGGTTGATGGATAACAATTTAACAATCCGCCAGCTGGCGGACAATAAAGCTAACCATTATATATAGTAGTAATAGAATACCCAAAATGTGCCCGTGCTAAGTATAACTAATATAAAGGAACTCGAAAAATCTCCTTTTTTTGATTACAAATGAGAAAAACAAAAAATTCCGAATTAGGGCGTAAAAATATTGATGAATTTAAGAGTGCAAATAAAAATTCTTTTATTGTTGTACTCGATAATATTAGAAGTCTTAATAATATTGGTTCTGTATTTCGTACTGCCGATGCTTTTTTAATTGAAGCAATTTATTTGTGTGGTATTACTGCCAAACCACCACATAAAGATATTCAGAAAACCGCTTTGGGAGCTACCCTGTCGGTTGATTGGAAATATTTTGAGACAACTCGTGAAGCTGTTTTAAACTTAAAAGAAAATAATTTTAAAATTATATCAATAGAGCAAGTTGAAAATAGTACTTCGTTAATTGATTTTAAAGTTTTGGAAAATACAAAATATGCTTTAATTATGGGAAATGAAGTAAAAGGAGTGGCACAAGAAATTGTTGATATGAGTGATGAGTGTATTGAAATACCTCAATATGGTACAAAACATTCGTTTAATATTTCCGTAAGTGCCGGCATTGTGCTTTGGGATTTGTTCTGTAAATTTAAGAAATAAGGCTTTGTAAATTTTAACAATATTGGTGCAGTAAAATATTATCAATAGAACAATTCCCGTTACATAATTTTAATGTTTTATTTGGTTTCACCTACTCATTATAATGACGTTATAACACATTGATAATAAGCATTTTATGTTAAAATCAAATTAGCTTCCGCACGTGATTTAAGTTTATAACTTAAACCTGAATTTATTACTCGTTCTTTCAGAAGGAAAAATCGGAGTAAACACAAAATCTGCCGGATTTTAAAAATCCGGCAGATTTGTATAGTAGCAATGGAATTATTCAAGAAATTGGAAACAATTCACAGGTAAGAAAAATGGTTGTTTTGCGTATATTTAGACTTTCGTATTGCAAATCCGAAAGAACGAGAGATTTATTCTGTAAATTTAGAAGTAAGCACACAACTTTTTTATTTAATTTATTGAAAGTATATTCAATATAGTTATCTATAATAAAAAAGGCTGCTCAAAATTGAACAGCCTTTTTAATTTTTTTATTGAAAAATTTTATTGAACGATTGATTTGAAAGTTTCGTCTTCGAAATATTTAGCAAATTCTATATCTGTTTTAGCTTTTCCTGATAAAGAAGCATCTTTATCAATTGCAGTACGCAAGTTGTTGTAAATAAGATCTGCATTTTGTTGATGTGCACCGATTATTGCTTTTAAGTAATATATTAAAGCATCATCTTGGTTATCAATTTTTTTAAGAATGCCCATTGATGCTTCATAAGTATCAGCATTTTGTGTGTTTTTGAAGTTTAAGAATTTTGCTAAAGCAAAGTTAAAGGTATTATACTTGCTGCTTGCAAATAATTGTAAAGCATTTTCATAATCACCTTTTTTAACGCTGATAATAGCTTGGTTATAGCTAATTTCATTACCTTGTTTAGCACCTGCAGCTGCATTGTAATATTCTTCAGCAGCTTCTAAGTCATTGTTTAGATAAGCAACAACTCCTAAGTTATTAAGTACCATTGCATTATTAGGGTCAGTTTTTTTAGCTTCTTCTAAAGCTGCTTTAGCTTCATCTAATTTATTTTGTTTAATATAAACATAACCAACATTGTTGTAACCTCTTACACATACAGAATCTTTTTTAACAACTGTTTTGTAAATGTTTAATTGTTTATCAATATCTTGTGTTAAAGTAGCAGCATACATTAATTCTTCAATATTTAATGTGTCAGGATTAGTATTTGATAATTCAGTTAAAACAGAATCTGAATAACCAACAATTGCAATATTAACTTTTAATTGAGATCTTCTTAACTGAGGTAAAATTTTATCGGCAATAATAGTATAAGCTGCTGAAATATTTTTAATTTCTTTTTCACGTACAACAGGATCTGAATACATTGAAAGAACTCTTAAAATAAGGTCTTTATCTTGAATATCAGAATTTTGCATTAATTTTTGGAAACCATCCCAGTCTTCTGGAGTTGATTTAGTATTAAAGAAATTTTCTTCTTTTGCAGCTTCTACTTTATCTTTTTTTAATTGTTTGCCAAAGAAATTTTCAGTGTTTTTTAAACGATTAGCAGAAAGTTTTGTGTTAAGATCAATAGCTCCATCAGGAGATGCATAAGCTAAAAGGTCAACGCCTTTAAATTCGTAATCACTTTTTTCGCTTGCTTCTTTTACAAAATCTTTTAAAGCAGCCATATCTTCAGCTTTTATCTCTGAATTACGGATGTTTGCTTTATTTATAATAAAATGAATATCAGCTCCTTTTGTTTGAGTAGTAACTCTAACAAATTTATCATCAGCTTTAATTGATTTAGGGTCCTTTTCAATTAGACCTGCAGTTGCAATTACTCCATCAGCTACTTTTTGTGTTGGGACATCTACTGATTTGTCTTTAATTGAAGCTTTTACTCTTAACTCTAAATCAGATATTTTCATATCTTCAGAATAAGGGATTGTGCTTGTTAAGTCAAAACTACCTCCAGCTACAAAAGAAATAACTTGATTATTTGCTTGTGCATCTTCTCCTTGTAAAGTTTTTGTTTCAAAAGTTGTTTCACCGGCTTCATATTTAAGAACAGGTGTAACTGTTAATATAGCTTTTTTGTTAAAATATTTTGTAGGGAATGATCCTTTTAATGTCATTTTAACACTGTCGCCATGCATTTCTAAAATTTCAGGAGTAACACTATATTTTACATCCGGAGCCAATTTTACCATTTTGTTTAATCCGCCGCAACTTGTTAAGAATACTGCAGTTAATAAAATTGATGCTAAAAAACTAACATTTGTTTTTTTCATGATTATTTTTTATTTGTTTCTAATTATAATTTACACTATTTAAAAAACAAATGTAAGAATGTTTTTTTAAAAAAAAAAAATTTTATTCTAATTAATTTTAAAAGAAGCAGTATTTTAATGTTGTAATTAACAATTTTGTAAGATTTTGCACATTGCTTTAAATTATTATACTAAAAATTGTTAAATTACTAAATTGTTTCCTGATCAATCATCTATTTTTAATGCATTATAATTATTTGGAATGTCAAATGGCATTATTTATAATCCGAAAGAGCAGGTGACGAAGCAATCACCTGATTTACAGATTGCTTCTCCGCCAGCTGGCGGACTGTGAACGGTTACGTAATTTTAAATTATTTTGTAATAAAGTGATTTACAAATTTTTTATGTTAATTTTAAGTTTATTCTCAAAATGTGTAATCGTCTGTTTAAAAAAATCAATAAATTCCTTTTCAAATAAGTTATAATTATTATCTAAAATTTTTATTGCAAATTGTTTTTTTTGCGGTAAACTTGTGCGTCTTTCCATTCCATTAAGAGCTCTTTCAATTCCTTCTATACTTGAATATAATACAAACCAGTTATTCTCAATTAACGATGGTAATATTTGTTTTGCTTTTAAAGGTAATATTGAATAATTTTTTGTTAATAAACTGTAAAATTGCGATGAGAATTCATTTAGAGGCGTTGCTGAATAATAATCCCAATTTTTAGCCAGAAAATGATCGTAGAAAATATCAACTATTATTCCTGAATATTTGTGATATTCTGATTTGAGCCGTTGTTTCGATTGTTTTACAATTTCATGTCTGTCAGTAAAGTCATCTATTTCTCTATGGTAAATAATTCCTTTTTTTATTTGAACGGGATATTTGTTATAATCGTTACCTTTTATAAAATCGCCAATAAAATTTCCAATTTTTATTTCTTCCGACCTTCCTGATAAATATGTATGTGCCAATAAATTCATGACACAAATTTATTTAAAAATATTGAAAACATATTATTAAACATATAAATATTAATAATTAATTATTTGACAATGTATTAAACATTAATTCAGTGAGTTACATAAGGAAAAATGAGAGGAATAGCAGTATGTTACAATAGACAGTTCTTTGATATATTATTAATTATTTTTAATATTTGTAAGAAAATTTTAAAAATAATTAATAATATATAAAAGGAGGAAAAATTATGGCTAAGAAAAATGTTATAATAATAGGTGCTGCCGGAAGAGATTTCCATAACTTTAATACTTACTTTAGAGGTAACCAAGATTATAACGTAGTAGCTTTTACAGCTGCTCAAATTCCTGATATTGACGGAAGAAAGTATCCTGCGGTATTAGCGGGTAAGGATTTATATCCTGATGGTATTCCTATTTTTACTGAGGCAGAATTACCAACTCTTATTAAAGAGAAAAATATTGATGATTGTGTATTTTCATATAGTGATGTTCCTTATCAAAGAGTAATGAATGTTAGTGCTGTTGTTAATGCTGCCGGTGCTAATTTTATGCTTTTAGGTCCCGGTGATACTATGATTGAAAGTAAAAAACCTGTTATTGCAGTTGTTGCAACTCGTACCGGTTGTGGTAAAAGTCAAACATCACGTAAAGTTATTGAAGATTTAATGGAACGAGGATTAAAAGTTGTTGCTA
>JAUVJB010000082.1 GCA_030592465.1 Bacteroidota bacterium
AGAGCTTGTTTCAATAATGGGTTCTTCAGGCTCCGGCAAATCTACTCTGTTAAATATTCTTGGTATTCTCGATGGCTATGACAAAGGTTCATATTATTTAGATGATATGTTAATTAGTAACATGAGCGAAAAAAAAGCTGCTGTTTACAGAAATAAATATTTTGGTTTTGTTTTTCAATCATTTAATCTTATTGCGTTTAAAAATGCTATGGAGAATGTAGCTTTACCTCTTTATTACCAGAAAGTTAGCCGACGAAAACGGAATAAGACAGCTATGGAATATCTTGATAAAATGGGAATACGCGATAGGGCTAATCATTTACCAAATGAGTTATCAGGTGGCGAAAAACAACGTGTTGCTATTGCACGAGCTCTTGTTACTCAACCTAAAGTAATTTTAGCCGACGAACCAACCGGAGCTTTAGATACTCATACTTCTTATGAAGTAATGGACATTTTAAAATCTATTAACGAAACAGGCATGACTGTGATTGTAGTTACTCACGAACATGATATTTCGCAGATGACAGATAGAATTATAAATTTAAAAGACGGTATTATTGAAAACCTAAATTAACGATAATTAAAATGTTGGATATCGACAGTTGGCAGGAAATATTTGGTACTATTAAGAAAAATAAGCTGCGTACTTTTTTAACAGGATTTAGTGTTGCGTGGGGTATTTTTATGCTTATTATTTTGTTAGGCTCAGGTAAGGGGTTTGAAAATGGTGTAAAAAAACAATTCGCAGGCGATGCTGTTAACAGTATCTGGGTTTACAGCGGTCGAACTTCAACGGCTTACAAAGGTCTGAAACCGGGTAGAATTATTCGATTTACTAACAAAGATTATGACGAAACAAAACGAAAAGTTAAGCAGGTTGAACATATTTCAGCACGATATAGGATTAGAGGCAATCAAAGTATTACTTATAAAGATAAATATGGAGCTTTCGACATTGTTACTGTTCATCCCGATACAAAGTTTCTTGAGATGGTTAATATTAAAAAAGGAAGATTTATAAATAATTTTGATATTAAAAAATACAGAAAAATTACTGTTATTAGTTTAATTGTAAAAGAAGCTTTGTTTGGCAAAGATGTTGAAGCAATAGGCAAATTTATTAATGTTAATAACATTCCGTTTAAAGTTGTTGGCATTTTCGAAGATGAAAACGAAAGAGATAACCGTCGTATTTATTTACCAATAAGTACCGCACAAAAAGTTTTTAATGGTCAGAACAGAATTCGTAATCTTGCTTTTACAACAAAAAATGTAAGCCCAAAGCAATGTAAAAAATTAGAAGAGGAAGTGAGAGCGCAATTTGCTGCTCGTCATAAATTTGACAAAGAGGATAAAAGTGCAATTTTTATTAATAATAATATTGATAATTTTAGACAAGCTAATAATTTATTTACAGGAATAAGCCTGTTTATATGGATAATTGGCATTGGAACTATAATTGCGGGTATTGTAGGAGTTAGCAATATTATGATTATTGTTGTAAAAGAAAGAACTAAAGAAATTGGGATTAGAAAAGCCATTGGCGCCACACCTCGCTCAATTGTTAATCAAATATTGTTAGAAGCCATATTAATTACAGGTATTGCAGGTTATTTCGGTTTGGTTTTTGGTGTTGGTTTGCTTCAACTGATTTCGTCTAATTTACACGGTACTGAGTTTTTTTTAAATCCTCAAGTAGATTTTAGAATAGCCGTTAGCGCTACGTTATTATTAATATTTTCAGGAGCTTTGGCAGGATATTTTCCTGCAAAACGTGCTTCAAAAATTAAACCAATTGTGGCACTTCGTGATGAGTAAATAGTGTATGTAAAATTGTTAATATACTTTGCGTGGTTATATTTTGTGTGATATGATTTATTCCCGAAGCTTCGGGATTGTCATTTAGCTTCACGGTCATTCATAACTATTTAATGACATAATGACTATCAATGACTATTAATGACAATTAATGACTATTAATGACTATTAATGACTATCAATGACTATTTAATGACAATTAATGACTATTTAATGACTATCAATGACTATTTAATGACTATCAATGACTATTAATGACTATCAATGACTATTAATGACAATTAATGGGTAACTTGTGGCATAAAATAAGTATAAATATATAAATATGTTTGATTTAGATAGATGGCAAGAAATATATAGTAGCTTAAAAAACAATAAGTTAAGAACTTTCTTAACCGTGTTTGGTGTTTTTTGGGGTATTTTTATGCTTATGGTAATGTTAGGTTCCAGCAGTGGTTTAACAAACGGCGTAACTCAAGGAATGAAAGACTTTGCTACCAATAGTGCTTTTGTCTGGGCACAACGAACAACAAAACCATATAAAGGGTTTCAACGTGGTAGGAGATGGCATTTTACTAATGATGATATGAGAGACATTAGAAAGAATGTTCATGAGATTAGTGTACTTGCCCCACGCCTGCAGGGTTGGGGTGGTGATGGTTCCAATAATGCTGTTAGAGGGCTTAAATCAGGTGCTTTTACTATTTCCGGCGATTATCCCGATATTAACAAAATTGACCCTGTTTCAATGGTAAAAGGACGTTTTTTGAATAATGTTGATATTTTGCAAAAACGTAAGATTGTAGTTATCGGAAATCATGTTTTTGATGTTTTATTTGAACAAGATGAAGACCCAATTGGCAAATATATTAAAATCCAAAATATATACTTTAAAGTTGTAGGTGTAATCAAACCTAAAAACCCGAATATAAATTTTGGAGGACGAAAAGACCAAACTATATTTTTACCATTTACTACCTTACAACAAACTTATAACTTTGGCGATGAAGTACACTATTTTGCAGTTACTGCAAAAAATGGCGTACCTGTCTCTCAAATTGAAGATAAAGTAATTAAATTGTTAAAAAAACGTCATAAGATTGCACCTGACGATGAACAAGCTGTTGGACATATAAATATTGAGAAAGAGTTTAAGAAAGTTGATGTTTTATTTACCGGAATGTCTGCTTTAATATGGATTGTGGGTATTGGTACTTTATTGGCAGGTGTTATTGGTGTTAGCAATATCATGCTTGTTATTGTTAAAGAACGAACTAAAGAAATTGGGATACAACGTGCTATTGGAGCAACTCCCCGAAAAGTTATCGGACAAATAATCACAGAATCTGTATTCTTAACAACCCTTGCAGGATATTCCGGATTAGTAGTAGGAGTTGGACTTATTCAGGCTATTAATCTCATTTTATTAAAAACAGGTGCTGATACAGGTATGTTTAAGAATCCGGGTGTTGATTTTAATATTGCTGTTATTTCTTTATTTATTATTATATTAAGCGGTGTTTTTGCAGGTTTACTGCCTGCTTATAGAGCCGTAAAAATTAAACCTATTGATGCTTTACGTAGTGAGTAATTGGAAATTCGAAATTAGAAATTGGAAAGTAATAACTATACTTTGAGAGGTTATATTTTGTATAATATAATTTGCCTGCCCCGTGGAATTGCGAAGCAATATTTCACTGGGGTCATTTAGCTTCGCTGTCATTACGCTTCGTTATCATTTATTGTCATTTGCTTCGCTGTCAATGACTACTAATGATAATTAAGGCTATATGTTAAAATTATAATTGTTTTATAGTATATAAATTAGCTCAAATTATTACGAAGCAGAGTATATACTTCAAACGGTTTAAATCTTTACTCCGCCAGTTGGCGGATAATTGTTACATTGTTAAATTGTTATGGGTCAATAAATATAGCAGTTTTCAATTAATAAAAACAACAGTATAACAATTTAGCAATTTTAAAGTAATTACTAAATGACAATCAATGACAATCAATGGCAATCAATGGCAATCAAATAACAATTAATGACAATCAATGACAATTAAATGACCATCAATGACAATTAATAACAATCAAATGGCAATCAAATGACTATATAATGACAATCAATGACAATCAAATGACTAATCCCGAATATTCAGAATAAATAACTAAATATCAATTAATTACAAAAAAAATAAAAATATGAAAAAGATTTTAAAAATAGTATTTGGAGTTGTAATTATTGCAATTTTTATTGGAACAATTGTTTTTTTATATAACCGCTCAAAATCCAAACCTGTGGTTTATGAAACAGAAACACCTTTTATTTCTAATATTGTTAAAAAAACAGTTGCTACAGGTTCAATCGTACCACGAAAAGAAATTGAAATTAAACCTCAAGTATCCGGTATTATTCAAGAAATTTATGTTGTACCGGGAAATAAAGTAAAAAAAGGTGATCTAATTGCAAAGGTTAAGGTAATTCCTAATATGATTAATCTCAATAATGCGGAAAATCGTTTAAATAGAGCTAAAATCAGTTTATCTGATGCTGAAAAAATTTATAAACGTCAAAAAAAATTATTTAACGATGGTGTTATTGCTGAAGGAGAGTTTCAACAATACGATTTGTCTTATCTAAATTCAAAAGAAGAATTAGATGCTGCAGAAAACAATTTTCAGATTATTAAAGACGGTGTATCAAAAAAAGCAGGACAATCAACAAATACTTTAGTACGTTCAACTATTAACGGTACTGTTTTAGACGTGCCTGTTGAAGAGGGAAATTCTGTGATTGAATCTAATACGTTTAATGCAGGCACAACAATTGCAACTGTTGCTAATCTCGGAAAAATGATTTTTGAAGGAAAAATAGATGAAGCTGAAGTCGGTAAATTGCATGTTAATATGCCACTCTTACTTACTATTGGTGCTTTAGAAGATGCAAAATTTAATGCTAAACTTGAGTATATTTCACCTAAAGGTGTTGAAGAAAATGGTGCTGTTCAATTTGAGATAAAAGCTAAAGTTGCGTTACAAGATACTTTATTTATTAGAGCAGGTTATAGTGCTAATGCCGATATTGTGCTTGAGAAAAAAGACAGTATTCTCGTTATTCCTGAAAGTTTGTTGAACTTTAGAAAAAATACAGATTCTGCTTTTGTAGAAATTGAAACTAAACCGCAAGAATTTGAAGAACGAGATGTAGAAGTTGGTCTGTCTGATGGTATAAATATTGAAGTGCTTTCAGGTTTAACCAAGAAAGATAAAATTAAAGTTCCAAAACTAGAATAAATTTTTTAAAATTATAATTCCTACCGCAAATTTATCGAAGCGTAACTTGTGGTTTTAGTCAAACCTTCCAGAGTCGATAGACCTGGAAGAGTTTTTTTTGAATAAAGTTTAAAGTATAACCTAAAATCTGCAAGTCATCGGATGACTAATTGTAAATCAACACTTTAAATATTCTTTTTTGGTAAAAGTCATCCGATGACTATCAATGTCTTAAGTGCTAGACTGCGGATTTAAGGTATAATAAAAAGCTTTACTTCTAAGATTATACCGAAGAACAAAAAATAAACCGGTTAGTTTTTGATTATACTAAACTCATAAATAAATTTTTTATATATTTGTATAAAATTGTGATGAACAATTATAAAAAACTAAAGAGATTTTTTGAATGACAGTCAAAGACCTTGTTTCATATTTAGAGACAATTGCACCATTATCTTATCAGGAATCTTATGATAACTCAGGATTAATTATTGGTGATGCACATCAAGAAGTAACTTCTGTGCTAATAACCATCGATACTATTGAGAGTGTTGTTGACGAAGCAATTGAAATGGGAGCAAACCTTATTGTATCTCATCATCCTATTATTTTCAGTGCTTTAAAAAAAATTACAGGTGCTAATTATGTCGAGCGTACAATAATCAAAGCCATAAAAAACAATATAGCAATATATGCTTGTCATACTAATCTTGATAGTGTTATTGGAGGAGTAAATTCAAAGATTTGTGAAAAACTCGAATTGCAGAATTGTAGAATACTTTCACCAATACAAAATGAATTACAGAAATTAGTTACTTTCGTTCCTATCGATTTTGTAAATGCTGTGCAGGAAGCAGTATTTAATGCAGGTGCCGGATATATTGGAAATTACGATAAATGTGGATTTACTACACAAGGAAACGGTTCATTTAGAGCCTCGCAAGGTTCTAAACCTTTTGTTGGCGAAATAGGTAAAACTCATTACGAAAAGGAATTTAGGTTTGAAACAATTTTCCCAAAGTCTATTCAAAATAAAGTAATATCTGCATTAATAAAGGCACATCCTTACGAAGAAGTTGCTTATGATATTTATTCTTTACAAAATGAATATTTAAAAGCAGGAATGGGAATAGTAGGTGAGTTAAAAAATGAAGTAAGTGAAATAGACTTCTTAAATAAATTGAAAAATATTTTTAAAACAGGTTCAATAAGATATACGAATCTGTTAAATAAAAAAATAAAAAAAGTTGCAGTTTGTGGTGGCAGTGGAAGTTTTTTATTAAAAGATACAATAGCAGCAAAAGCCGATGTCTTTGTGTCTTCTGATTTTAAGTATCATCAATTTTTTGATGCTGATAATAAAATTTTAGTTGCTGATATTGGACATTATGAAAGTGAACAATTCACAAAGGAAGTTTTTTATTCTTTACTTACAAAAAAATTTCCTAACTTTGCATTTTATTTTTCAAAAATAAATTCAAATCCTATAAATTATTTGTAGCAAAATGGTAAGTAAAAATTCAAATCAAGCAAGTGTCGAATTAACTGTTGAAGATAAATTAAGAGCTTTATATACACTCCAACAAGTTGATACAGATATTAATAAAATTAAAATTCTTAGGGGTGAATTGCCATTAGAAATTCAAGACCTTGAAGATGAATTGGCCGGACTCGAAACCAGAATTAATAAGCTAAATGAAGAAATCAGTAATTTAGATACTGAAGTAAAGAATAGAAAAAATGAGATAATTAATGCTGAAGTTTTGATTAAAAAATATAAAGATCAACAAATGAATGTTCGCAATAACCGTGAATATGATTCTCTTTCTAAAGAAATAGAATTTCAATCATTAGAAATTGAGCTTTGTAATAAAAAAATTAAAGAATATAGTCCGTCAATTAAAGAAAAGGATGTGCTTGTCATTAAATCTAAAGCGGATTACGATGAGAGAAAAGGTGATTTAGATATTAAAAAATCTGAATTAGATGATATTATTACTGAGACACAAAAAGAAGAGGAGCGTTTAGAAAAGAAAGCAGAAAAAATTGAGCAAATGATTGAAGAACGTTTAGTAATTGCATATAATCGTATTAGAAAAAATGCAAGAAATGGTTTAGCTGTTGTTTCTGTTCAAAGAGATGCCTGTGGTGGTTGTTTTAATAAAATCCCACCTCAGCGTCAGGTTGATATACGTTCTTGTAAGAAAATTATTGTTTGTGAATATTGCGGGCGAATACTTGTTGACCCGGATATTGCTAATACTGAAGAATAAATTTTATAAAAAAACTATTAGATTTTTTCTAATAGTTTTTTTTATTAATGAACTTCTTCATCTGATAAATTCATGAAGTGTTAATAATAGCTTTTATTATATATAATTTGAGTTGTTATATTTTGCGTAATATAATTTGTTCCCGAAACTTCGGGATTGTCATTTGTTCGCTTCACTCACTGCTTGCCTCGTGAAATTTGTTGAGCATAAGTTTACCACGCAGAGCGAAGCTAATATGGAGCGAAACAAATATTTCATCGGGGTCATTTGGCTTTGCTGTCATTAATAGTTTACCTTGTGAAATTTGCTGCGAAGCGAAGCAAAATATTTTACCAGGGGCATTAATCATATTAATATAGCCATTTAGCCATTTAACCCTGATACGCTCATTCTTCGCTACGGGGCAAGCAATTTAGCAATAAAATTTAAAATTTTAAGTATTCGTAGGTATTTTTTTCAGGCAACTGCCTGATAAATTAGCTCAAATTATTACGTATCAGAGTATAATTTACCTTTTTACATGTCCGGAAAACTATTATTAATACTAATTTATTTTTTCACGCCTTTTTTTATTTATGCAAATTTTGATTTTAATAAGAATTGTAACAATACATTTGATCTTATTCTTAATTTGCAATTTGATGAAGCTGTAAAAATTATTAAAAAAGAGAAACAAGTTAATCCTAACAATCAGCTTGTTTATTATTTCGAAAATTATATTGATTTTTTAAAAACTATTACTTCTGATTCTGAAAGTGATTATAAAATATTTCAAACTAAATTTAATTATCGTTTCAATAAATTAAAGCAGTCAAACCAAAATTCACCATATTTTCTTTATACACAAGCAGATATTCACTTCCAGTCTGCTATTATTAGTTTTAAGTTTAATGATTATCTTTTAGCGTCATACCATTTTTATAAGGCATATAAGTTTATATATTCAAATTTTAACAAACATCCCGATTTTTATCAAAATCATAAATTAATTGGAGCATTTAATCTATTGCTTGGTTCTGTTCCATCTGATTACAAATGGATTGCAGATTTATTTAATATTGATGGAGACATTAATTATGGAACAAAAGAATTAGAATTATATTATTTACATAGTAAAGAATCAATATTTCATACAGAAAGTATTCTTTTCCTGTCTTTTGCCTATCAACATTTTTTTACCTAACAATAAAAGAGCATATATATTTTTAAAACAATGTAATCAATTAGACTAATTCAACCCGTTGATTTGTTTTTTTTATGCTAAAGCATGTGTTAAAGCAAATAATAATAATGAGGCTATAACTGTATTAGAAAATTATTTAAATAATAAAAAATGCCCTTCAATAAAATATTTCTATTATTTTTTAGGAACAATTGAATTGAATAGGCTTGATTATGATGCATATATTTATTTTAATAAATACCTTAACTCTTATCAAGGGAAAAATTATATAAAAGCATCTTATCAAAAATTGGCGTGGTATTATTTATTAAATAAAAACTATTCTAATTATGATTATTATATTAATAAAGTGAAACAATTAGGTTCTCTTAACACTGAAGCCGATAAACAAGCATATCTTGAAGTAAATCAATCTGTTAAATTAAATGAAATTTTATTAAAATCAAGACTTTTATTTGATGGTGGATATTTTATCGATGCAAAAAAAATGTTGATAAATAATTTGGATGATAAAAATTTTAAATCTTCAAAAGATAAAATAGAGTATTTGTACAGACTTGCGAGAGTTTATCATAAATTAAACCGGATAGAAGATGCAAAGAAATATTATAAATTAGTAATTAATAAAGGAAAAGATTTTTCGTATTATTTTGCAAAAAATTCCGCATTGCAATTAGCATTAATCTATGAAGATGAATCTAATTACAATAATGCAAAAGTTTATTTTATGAAGTGTTTACATATTAATTCAAACGAATACAAAAATAGCATTGAGTTTAGTGCTAAAGCAGGTTTGAATCGGATAAATAATTATTGAGACTTCCAATGTGTTTCTTACTATACTTTGAGAGGTTATATTTTGCACTTCGGCAAGCTCAGTAGAGCCGTAATATAATTTGCTTGCCCTGTGAAATTGCGAAGCAATATTTCACGGGGTCATTTAGTTTTATTGACAATTTAAGACAATCAATAAATTAATGACTATATGTTAATGTTATAATTGTTTTATAGTATATAAATTAGCTCAAATTATTACGAAGCAGAGTATAATTCATAATCAGGTTTATAAAACATGAATTACTATTCAAAAAAATCGTTTTTAAAATTAACTAAATACAATTTTTCTGTAGAGCGTGTAATAGCAGTGTATAACCATCTTAAGTATTCAACGTTAAGCATATCATCATTCAAATAACCTTGATCGACAAAAACAGTCTTCCATTGTCCACCTTGTGATTTGTGGCAAGTTATTGCGTAAGAAAATTTTATTTGTAAAGCATTAAAAAACGGATTGCTTTTTACTAAGTCATATTGTTTTCTTTTTGACTTAATATCTGAATAATCATCTAATATTGAGTAATACAATTGCTTATTTTGTTCATTACTTAGCGATGCTGTTTCAATCGACAACGTGCTGAGCATTATTTTTGTGTCAATCTCAATATCATAATCAACAAATCGAATTGTAACATCAGCAAACCTAAAACCATATTTTTCTTGATAATTTTTAATGCGTGTAATTTCAACAATATCACCGTTTGCGATAAAATCAATTTTATCATTTTCATCAAGCCAGTGATAGTTATTTTTTACAATCATTAAATAATCGCCGGTAGAAATTTCCTCTTCTCTATATAAAATTGAATTTCTAATGCCTTGATTATATTTATTTGCTCTTTTATTTGAGCGACTGACAACCATTGTTTGTTCAATTCCATATTTATTATAAGCCGATGCAATCTCCTCAATTAAATCCTCACCACTAATTCTAACAATATCATCATAACCATGTAATTTTATTTTTGGATAAGAAAAATTAAAAGAGTTATTAGCAATAAGCTCTCTAACCTCAGTTGCATTAAATAAAATGCCGGAATTAAACGATTGCCTGATAACCTCAGTGAGTTCAAACTCTTTAACTGTTAATCCGCAACTCTCTAAAATTTCAGGTTTTAATGCAGGACTCTTATCTAAACCTACCGGAGGGAGTTGAGCTGTATCGCCTACTATTATTAATATACAGTTTTTCCCTTCATATACATAATCAATCAGGTCATCCAATAATCTCCCGCTGCCAAACATTGAAGCTTCATTTGACGAATTTGATATCATTGATGCTTCATCAACAATAAAAAAAGTATATGAATGAAGGTTTTTGTTTAAAATAAATTTTCCAAAACCATCTTTTGATGATTTTTGCCGATAAATTTTTTTATGAATAGTATATGCATTTTTACCTGAATAAAATGATAAAACTTTTGCAGCTCTTCCTGTAGGAGCCATTAATACTGCTTTTAATCGCAGATTATCTAAAATTTTAACAAACGAACTAATTATTGTTGTTTTTCCTGTTCCGGCATATCCTTTAAGTAAAAAAATTTTATTATCTTTATCCTGTCTTTTGAAATTAATAATCAGATTAGTTAATTCTTCAATTAGTTTTTCTTGATCTTTTGTGGGATTATACTTAAAATTTTTTTTAAAGAGGGATAAAATATTATTTTTTATCATTTTATTTAAATAAATTTACATTTTCAAATTGTAAATTTAAAAATATTTATAATTTTGCATTCAAACTTAACTAAATAATTTCAAAATGAGAAAAGTAATTCAAATTTTATTAGCATTACTAATTGTAGTAATTTCGTACTTTATTGTTGAAAGTGTAATGGAGCCTATCCGTTTTAAAAAAGAAAAAAATTATCGTTACAAGAAAGTAATTCAAAAATTAAAAGATATTAGAACTGCTGAATTATCTTATAAAGATGTGAATCAAACTTTTACAGGGAGTTTCGACACTTTAATTAATTTTGTTAAAAACGATTCTATGCCTATCGTAAGAGCTATTGGTAGAATACCTGATGAGTTAATAGATTCTATTACTGAAGAAGAAGCTGTTAAAAAAGGTATAATTATTCGTGATACAATTAGAATAAGTGTTTTAGATTCAATTTTTCCGAAGAACTATTTTATTGATTCTTTACGATATGTTCCTTGCGCTGAAAATAATATTGAATTTAAATTAGATGCAGGTATTGTTGTTACCGGTTCAAAAGTAAAAGTAAAAGTTTTTGAAGCTTCTGCTTTAAATGTTGACATTTTACACGGCTTAAATAATCAATTAATCATTAACTTAAACGATTTAGCTAAATTTCCGGGTTTAAAAGTTGGTTCG
>JAUVJB010000076.1 GCA_030592465.1 Bacteroidota bacterium
ACAATAAAACAATTTAACAATAAAACAATTTAACAATTTAACAATTTAGAAATTTCGCAATATAATAATTTAAAGTAGTGAACAGTTACAATTTTTTATGAATAATTTAAGCTCAAATATTTTATACCAAAAATTAGATGATTTTATTAAACGGTATTATAAGAATCTTATCATACAAGGTTCATTTATTTCATTAATTATATTATTGTTTGTTTTTGTTCTAACATCTATTACCGAATATTTTTTATATTTTTCTGTAATAACGCGAACCTGCATTTTTTGTTTAATAATTTTTGCACTTATTTACATTTTTGTTTTTTTTATTTTGGTGCCGATATTAAAACTTTTTAATATAAAAAAACAAATTACGTATAAGCAGGCAGTTTCTATTATTAATAACCATTTTCCTGACTTTAAAGACGGTCTTTTAAATGCTTTAGAGTTATCACAAATTGATAAACAAAATAATTTATTTTCAAATCAGCTTTTATTAGCTTCAATTAAACTGCGAATTGATAAAATAAAACTGTATAATTTTGAATTCGCAATTAATGTTAAAAAGAAATATTTTTATGCAAAAGTTTTAACATCACTTATAGCAGCGTCTTTGGTGTTTTATTTGTTTTTTCCTCATGTTTTGAACCAAGGTGCTGCACGAATTATTAATTATAAAACTCATTACCAACAGCCATTGCCTTTTCATCTTAATATTTTAAATAAAAAGTTATGTGTTCAAAAAGGTTCAGATTATAATTTGAAAGTTGAATTGTCCGGAAAATCAATACCGACAGAGCTTTATGTTTCGTTTAGAGGGAATAAATTTTTTATGAAAAAGAATTCGACAAATTTATTTTCCCATCATTTTAAAAATGTTAATAATTCAATTAATTTTCAAATAACCAATAACGATTTTATATCAAAAATATATCAATTAAAAGTTATCCCGATACCACTTATTATTAATTTCGATATTTATCTTAATTACCCGAAATATACAGATTTAATTGATAAAGTAATTCATAATATTGGTGATTTTTCTATACCAACCGGTACAAATGTTAAGTTTACTTTTACTTCGGTTGATACCGATTCGTTATTTATAACGTTTAACGATTCAATTACCATACCGGCAACCAAAACTAACAATAAATTTAATTTAACACATTCATTTTATAAATCAACAAAGTATTCAATTTCTTTAAAAAATAAAAATACATCTAAAAATAATATTCTTAGCTATTCTATTGATGTAATACCTGATATGTATCCAAATATTAAAGTTGTATCTGTGATTGATTCTATTGATATGAATTTATATTATTTCAAAGGTGTAATAAATGATGATTATGGTTTTACCGACTTAAAATTTCAATATATTCTTTCTGATAATAACGATTCTGTTTATTCTGTTCGCCTCCGGATAATTAAAAATTTGAATAATCAAGAGTTTTATTATGCTACTGATTTTGCCGAGTTAACTAATTCATTAAGCCGTGTTTCTTATTATTTTATTGTTACTGATAATGATAAAATTTCGGGCTATAAGTCAACAAAAAGTCAAATGCTTCAATTTTCAAAACCGAATAAAGACAGCTTACAATTACTTGAAAATGAAACAAATGCTTCAATTGAAGATAAACTAAATTCCGGTATTTTATTAGCTCATGAATTGAGTGAGGATATTAAAGAGTTTCAAAAACAAAACATAAATGCAAACCTAAGTCCGTGGGAGAAAAAGAAATTCCTTCAAAACATTGTAAAAAAGCAAGACCAGTTGCAAAATCTTGTTAAGCAGATTAATAAAAGTAATACGGAAAAAAACAATTTAGTTAATTCTTTTACTGATAAGAGCGAAGAGATTATGCAAAAACAAAAGAAAATTGACGAGTTACTAAAGAATCTTTTAAACGATGACATTAAGGATTTGATGAAGCAGATAGCAGAGCTTCAAAAAAAATTAAACGAAAATAAAATAAATCAATTATCTAAGCAAATGAACTTGTCTTATGATGATTTGGAAAAGCAGTTAGATAAAAATTTACAACTGCTCAAAAAGTTTCAAATTGAACAAAAGATTGATAATACTATTAATGATTTAAAAAAACTTGCCGAAAAACAAAAACAATTATCTGAAGCATCAAAAAATAAAACGGATGATAATGCAAGTTTGAAAAATAAACAAAATTCACAAATTGAAAAATTTAATAAATTAAAAAATGAATATGATGAAATAAAAAAATCTAATTCAGATTTAGAAAATAAATTTAATTTAAGTGATTTTAAAAAGCAGTTTGATGATATAAAAAATCAGTTTCAAAACGGATTAGAAAATCTTAATAATAATCGCAATAGAAAAGCATCACAGAATCAACAACAAAATTCGCAACAGTTGCAAGATTTATCACAGTCAATGCAAAATATGATGATGCAGAATATGCAAGAACAAGCATTTGAGGATATTCAAAATTTAAGACAGATTTTATATAATTTAATAACTTTTTCGTTTGATCAGGAAGATTTAATTAATCAATTAAAATTTTGCAAACCGAATAATCCGAAATATTTAACAATAGTCGAAAAGCAAAATAAACTTAAAGAGAATTTTAGGGTTATAAACGATTCTTTATATGCTTTGTCAAAACGCACAATGCAGTTATCATCATTAATAGATAAAGATGTTTTTAAAATAAATTTGAATTTGGGAAAAGCCTTGGATGGTCTCGAAAGCAGAAAAGTGGGTTCTGCTCGTTCTAGCCAGCAGTTTGTTATGACTTCAACAAACAATCTTGCTTTGTTTCTTTCAGAATCTTTAAATGCACTGCAGAAAATGCAAGGCTCACCATCAATGATGGGAAATAAGCAATGTAAAAAGCCCGGCAAAGGAATGCCGTCATTATCGCAAATGAGACAAGGACAACAGTCTTTAAAATCACAATTGCAAGATATGTTAAATCAAATGAAGAAAGGGAAGGGAGGCTTCAATCCTAACTCAATGAATAAAAATCTTGCCAAAATGTTAGCCCAACAGGAAATTTTTCAACAAATGCTTAATCAATTATCAAATAATTCAAATAGAGAGATGCACAAAGCCTTACAGCAAATTAATCAAATTGTTCAAGATAATATTAACGATATAATAAATAAAAATATTAGTACACAAACAATCAACCGTCAAAATATGATTATTACTCGTTTGTTAAAAGCAGAAAAATCTGATTATGAACGAGACATTGATAAAAAGCGAATTGCAAAAGAAATAAAAAATTACAAAATAAGTAACCCTAAAGAATTATTTGAGTATAAAAGAAAAAATGTTAATTTTAACGAAATTTTACAGATGCAAAATTTACAACTTAATTCGTATTATCAATTTAAGTATAAAAATTATTTAAGAGATTTAAAGAATAATGCAAATGAATAAAACAATATATATATCATCAAAAATTGAGAATATATCGGTAATCGAAGGTTTAATAGATCAATTATCTGTGGAATATTCTTTGGGTTCCGATGTTTATGGTAATATATTAATTGCCTTAATTGAGGCTGTTTCTAATTCAATTATACACGGAAATAAATTAGATGCTAACAAACAAGTTAAAATTTCTTATTTATTAACAGATGAGTTTGTTGAATTTGTTGTTTCTGACGAAGGCATTGGTTTTGATTTTGAGCATGTTCCTGACCCAACAAAACCGAAAAATGTTGAAAAACCCGATGGTAGAGGTATTTTTTTAATTGAACATTTAGCTGATGAAGTAATATATAATCAAAATGGCTGCGAAATTATTATGCGTTTTAAAATTTAGTTTATTGTGATACGTTTTTATTTTGAAAGCACAGATAGTCTTGACCTAAAAAAAACGGAAATTAAAAATTGGTTACATCAAGTTATTTCTGACGAAAGCTTTGAACTTGGTGATATAAATATTATCATGTGTAGTGATGAATATTTAATAAGTATTAATAAAGAGTATCTTTCACACGATTATTTTACAGATATTGTTACATTTAATTATTGTGAGGGAGGGAAAATTTCCGGCGATATTTTTATTAGTATAGATAGAATTAAAGAAAATTCAGAAAATTACTCAACGAATTTTACGAATGAACTATACAGAGTAATGGTTCATGGAGTTCTTCATCTTTTAAAATATAATGATAAAACAGAAGGTGAAAAAAAAATAATGACTTCAAAAGAAAATCAATATTTAGCTATGATTTCATAATTCTATGAGTTTTTAGAAAATCCGACAGAAATAATTGCACTTTTATCGAAACAAATCTTATAAGACTTGTTGAAGTAATTTAAAAGATACAAGATGGTTTAAGTTTGTAACTCAAGCCATTGATTAATAAAGGTTAATTTCAGAATATATAATCCTAAAGTTTCGGGATGTCGCAAATTATTTTAGTATTTTGAGTGTTAGATTTTCAAAATCTTCAAGATTTTGAAAATCTTTGATGCTTGAGGATTGATTATTTGTTTATTCTGTTAATTTTTTTTTTATTTATATGTTACCAATTTATGACATTATTGTGGTTGGTGCAGGTCATGCAGGTTCAGAGGCTGCTGCTACTGCTGCTAATCTTGGCTCAAAAGTATTATTAATTACTATTGATATGACTAAGATTGCACAAATGTCTTGTAATCCTGCAATGGGAGGTATTGCTAAAGGACAAATTATTCGTGAAATAGACGCTCTTGGCGGTTATTCGGCAATTGTTACCGATAAGTCTATGATACAGTTTCGTATGCTTAATTGTTCAAAAGGACCTGCAATGTGGAGTCCCCGTGCTCAATGCGATAGAATGGTGTTTTCTGAAGAGTGGCGTAAAGCTTTGGAAAGTATAAAGAATTTAGATCTTTTTCAGGATACTGTTTCTGAGTTAATTATTGAAGACAATATTATTAAAGGTGTTGTTACTGATTTAGGATTTAGGTTTTATTCTAAAGCCGTTATTCTCACAAATGGCACATTTTTAAATGGATTAATGCATATCGGACACAAGCAGGTTCGGGGTGGCAGAATTTCAGAACCATCTTCTTATGGCTTAACCGAGCAATTGATTAAACGAGGTTTCAAAGCAGGTAGAATGAAAACAGGAACACCGGCAAGGTTAGATGGACGTACAATTGATTTTTCAAAAATGGACGAGCAAAAAGGTGATGAACAACCACAAAATTTTTCTTTTCTGCACACAGAACCAATTCTCAAAAATCAACGAAGTTGTTTTATTACATATACAAACTTAAAAGTACACGAAAAACTCAAAACAGGGTTTAAAAATTCTCCAATGTTTGACGGAACTATTAAAAGTATTGGTCCAAGATATTGTCCAAGCATTGAGACAAAACTTGTTACTTTTTCAGATAAAGATAAACATCAGCTTTTTCTTGAACCCGAAGGACGCGAAACAATAGAATTTTATTTAAATGGATTTGCCTCATCGTTATCTTGGGATGTTCAACTTTCGGCTATTCATGAAATTAAAGGATTAGAAAATGCTAAAATATTTCGACCGGGATATGCTATTGAATATGATTATTTTGATCCAACGCAACTTAACCATACATTAGAAACAAAACTTATCCCAAATTTATATTTTGCAGGACAAATTAATGGTACAACAGGTTATGAAGAAGCGGCTGCACAAGGATTAATGGCAGGAATAAATGCACATCTTAAATTAACAAATAAAAACGAGTTTCTTTTAAGTAGAGACGATGCTTATATTGGCGTTCTTATAGACGACCTTGTTACAAAAGGCGTTGATGAGCCTTACCGAATGTTTACTTCGCGTGCCGAATATAGAATTCTTTTACGTCAAGACAATGCAGATTTAAGATTAACCGAAAGAGCTTATAGTTTAGGATTAGCGTCAAAACAACGCTATCAAAATTATATTTATAAAAAACAAAAACTCGAAAAAATAATTGATTTTTTTAAAACTCAAAGCATAAAGCCCGATGTTGTAAATTCCAAACTCCAAGTTTTAAACACAACTCCCATTAAACAATCTGTTAAGTTAATAAATTTAATATTAAGACCGCAAGTTAATATTTTCAATATTATAGATGCTGTTCCTGAGTTTAAGAGCCTTGTTGATGAAATTATTTATAACCGCCGTAATATTCTATCCGCTGCAGAAATTGCAATGAAATATTCCGGATATATCCAAAGAGAACAACAAATTGCAAACAAATTAAAAAGATTAGAAAATGTTAAGCTTAAAGTCGACACAGATTACAGTAAATTTTTGTCAATTTCAACAGAAGCAAGACAGAAGCTTGATAAAATAAAACCAAAATCAATAGGGCAGGCATCTCGTATTAGCGGAATTTCACCTTCAGATATTAATGTGCTTCTCGTTGCGATGGGAAGATAATGTTCCACGTGGAACATTGCCCCGAGATTTATAACACCCTGATTTATAATCTGTTTTAACACCCAGCTTACACCCACAGTATAATAAAACAATGTTCCACGTGGAACAATTTGGGTTAAATGAGTAAAATCGTTTCGGTTTTTGTAGTTTTTTAATTAAAGGTGTAAATTTTTTTATGTAAATAAAAACACATGTTCTAATTTTATGATTATAACTTTTTAATTAACAGCAGTTTTATTGTTCTTATTTGTATTGATAATATAATTGTTTTTTGCCTCCGAAAATATTAATCGACCCACATGCAATAGTCCAAAGATTCTCATTGTGTTGAATCTGCAACCGCAAAGCTAAAAATTTCATCAATCAGATTTTTTACAGATTTTCAAAATTTTCAAAATTTGGAAAATCTATAAGCTCCGTTGACCTAAGATGATGAAGAAATAAAAGAAATACAGATTTTTTTTAAGCAATAAAAATGTTAACTTGTTTCGGTTTTTAATTATATGTAAGCGCTATAAAATGAAGATTAGTTGGATAATAGATAAAACTGACATTGAAAAATTACGAAATTTTTATATTGAGCATAAGAATAACACGTTTGTAAAAACTCGAGAAAAAAGGAATATACAGAAACAAGGTATCGACCTTTCAAGAGAGTTTTTTTGGAAATCAATGGTAATTTGCCTTTTAACAACTCAACAACGAGCAGGACCGGAAAGTAAAATATCTAAATTTATAAGACAAGTCCCATTCCCTTTAGACTTAAAAACTTGCGTTAAGAAAAAGGATTTAACAAAGTACATACAACAAACATTGACAGAATTTGGTGGAATTAGAAGAACAAAAAGAATTGCTGAAGAACTTAAATACAACATAGAATTACTTAACAGCACTAATTGGCAGACTCAAGAATTGACAAAAAAAGATTTTTTGGAAATAGATGACAAACATTACGAAAGAGGTTTTGCAGAACGAATAGAAAGAGAGTTTAAAGGATTTGGACCAAAACAAGCCAGAAACTTCATTCAAATTCTGGGCTTGTCAAAATACGAAATACCATTAGACAGTAGAATAACTAAATGGCTAAACGAGTTTGGTTTTCCATTAAAACTTTCATCCGTAGGGCTTTCTGATAGAAACTATTATGAATTTATTCTTGATGGATTTCAAGAGTTGTGTGATAAAGGGGACATATATCCCTGTTTGCTTGACGCTGCAATTTTTTCAAGTTTTGACAAAGATGAATGGACAAATGAGAATTCGTTTTTTTGAATAAAAAAAGAGACTGCATATAATACAGGTTCATAACAAATAACTATGTTGGCAGGTTTATAGACGAATAGAATTTTTTAATTTGAAAAGATTAAGCAGTAACAAAATATTACAGACGAAAGCGGTTACTTGTCATAGCCCTGTCCATTAGAAAAAAAGAAGAAAAAATGAAAAAAGAAAATTTTGAAATTTCAGGAACAATTGCCGATGTAGTAAACAAAATATTTTACAAAGGTATTATTAAAGTTAGAGGCAATAAAATAATTGATATTGTTAAGAGTGATGATGTTGAAAACCGGATTATTTTGCCCGGATTGATTGATTCGCACATTCATATTGAAAGTTCAATGCTTGTGCCGAGCGAATTTGCTAAGGTTGCAGTATTGCACGGTACTGTTGCAACTGTTTCTGACCCCCATGAAATAGCCAATGTACTTGGTGTTAAAGGTGTTGATTTTATGATTGAAAATAGTAAAACTGTGCCGTTTAAGTTTTTCTTTGGTGCTCCGTCATGTGTTCCTGCAACAAGTTTTGAAACATCAGGCTTTGAACTGAATAGTAACGACATTGAAAAATTGTTGAAATGCGATGATATATATTATTTATCGGAAATGATGAATTTCCCGGGTGTTATATATGATGATACAGAGGTTGTTAAAAAACTTAACTTAAGTAAAAAGTTTAATAAACCTATTGATGGTCATGCTCCGGGTTTATCAGGAGAAGATTTGAAAAAATATGTCGATGCCGGCATTTCTACCGATCATGAATGCTCTACAATAGAAGAGGCTCTTGAAAAAATTAATCGTGGCATGAAAATACAGATACGGCAGGGAAGTGCTGCTAAAAATTTTAATGCTTTGTGCCAATTAATCGACACTCATCCCAATAAAGTAATGTTTTGCTCTGACGATTTGCACCCTGATAATTTAATTGACGGACATATCAATAAATTAATTAAAAAAGCACAAACAAATGGTTTCGATTTTTTTAATATTTTACGTGCCGCTACTTATAATCCTGTTAAACATTATGGTTTAAATGTTGGTTTGTTACAAGTTAACGATTATGCCGATTTTATAGTTGTTGATGATTTGGAAAATTTTAATGTTTTAAAAACGTTTATCAACGGACAATTAGTTGCCGAAAACCAAAAAGTTTTATTTGAAACAAAACCTTGTGAGATAATTAATAATTTTTCATTGCAAAAAATAAACAAAAACGATTTGCTTGTAAAAGCTGTTATTGATAAAAACATTAATGTTATTCAGGCGTTTAATGGAGAGTTATTTACTAAAAGGATTCTAATAAAACCTAAAACTGAAAATAATTATGTTGTTTCGGATATTGATAACGACATATTAAAAATTGTTGTGGTAAACAGATATAATGGAACAGCAAAGCCGGTTGTTGGCTTTATCAAAGGTTTTGGATTAAAAATGGGTGCTATTGCAAGTAGCATTGCTCACGATAGTCATAATGTAATTTGTGTTGGCACCAACGACACTGATATTTTAAATGCTATTACTAAAGTGATTGAAAATAAAGGAGGTATAGCTGCTTGTGATAATAATAATTTTTATGATTTACCACTTCCAATTGCCGGACTTATGTCGAACAATACGGGTGAAGATGTTGCAAGTCAATACAAGTTAATTAATGACAAAGCAACTGAATATGGTTCCATGTTTTCCGCACCATTTATGACTTTAGCATTTATGGCTCTTCTTGTAATTCCTGAGTTGAAAATTGGAGATAAGGGTTTGTTTGATGTTACCAAATTTCAATTGACATCGTTATTTCAATAATTTTTTTAAAGAGGTTTCAAATTTAATAATTTTATTGCCCGTGGAACCGGTAATAAGAATTAGACCTAATAAGTTTTAAAGAAGGAGACCTGCCAGATTTTAGAAATCTGGCAGGTCTGGGTTGATAACAGACTGAAGGGCTGAAACAAAAAAATAAAATGAGTTATGCGGGCTTCGACAACATGTCGATGCCTGCTGCGGTTTTCTTGCAAATACTAATTAAAAATCCAGTTCAACCACAACAGGGCAATGGTCAGAGTGTTTTACCTCATGTAAAATATATGCTGCATGTATTTTATCTTCTAACGAATTTGTTATAATGTGATAATCAATTCTCCAACCTTTATTTTTTGCTCTTGAGCCAGCTCTGTAACTCCACCAACTATAATTGTGAGGAGCGTTATTGAATTTTCTAAAGCTGTCAATATAACCGTCATCAATAAAATTCTGAAACCATTCACGCTCTTCGGGTAAAAAGCCTGATGTTTTTTGTTGCTTTTCAGGATTATGAATATCTATCCATAACCGGCAAATATTAAAATCACCGGAAACAATAAAATTCGGTCTTTTTTTTCTAAATTCATTTAAGTAATTTTGAAAATCAAACAACCATTCCATTTTATAATCTTGACGAATACCGCCTGCTGTTCCCGATGGGAAATAGGCACTAAAAATGCTTATGTCTCCAAAGTCAACGCGAATTACACGACCCTCATTATCATATTTTGGGGTTTTTATTCCATATACAACATTATCAGGCACTTGTTTGCTTAATATGGCAACACCGCTATATCCTTTTTTTTGGGCAGAATAACAATAACAGTTATAGCCCAAGCCACTAAACAGATGACTGTCAATCTGTTCGGGCTGTGCTTTGGTTTCCTGAATACATATTACGTCCGGGTTTTCTTGTTCAAGCCATTGAGCAAAACCTTTATTTATTGCCGCTCTTATTCCATTTACATTATATGATATTATTTTGTTCATGTTTTTTTGTAATTAATTGATGTTTAGGGTTTTATGCCATTTGTTTTGTTTGTTTATTGTTTTTTATAAACTGCAAAGATGTTTAATGCGATGTTATGTTTGCAACAACTCATTTTTATCTTTTGTGAAATATAATTATTTTATTTTAATTTTGATATTTATAATTAGAAATTTTTAAGCGTTTGATTTACAAAAAACAAAATTATTGCTTAAATTGTTACTAATCAGTTTATATAAATAACCAGTAATTCTGTTAAACGAAATAATTGAATAGTTTTGCCACAGATTCACAGATTTTATTAACACTGATTAGTTACCTTAAATTTAATTTTTTATTTCATACAATTAGTTCGAAGGGCTAAAACAACAATAAACGTGAGTTTCTACTCGTGGAATATAAGCTCACGAATACTACAACCACGAATGGGATTGAAATAATATTTGTTGGATAGTGCGAATTTTAGAAACCTTTTTCCAAAGGTTCAAACTTTGGAAAAGTTAGATGTTCTCAGTTGAGTGTAGCTTGTAGCTACATGCTTTTATCGCAAGTTGTTTTTAAAAGTCGTCAAAAAATAATCATAAAAATTTTTCATATTGACCTGATAACCCGAAAAAAATTCCCATTTTTGCCTTTCAATTAAATAATACCATTGATATGAAACTTGTATTTGTAACAAACAATCCACACAAAATAAAAGAATTACAATCAATTTTAGGAAATAGTTTCAACATTTTAAGCCTGAAAGATATAAACTGCTTTGAAGAAATTCCTGAAAACAGCGACACATTAGAAGGCAATGCGTCAGAAAAATCTTTGTACGTTTATAATAAATACAAAATAAATTGTTTTGCTGATGACACAGGTCTTGAAATTGAGGCATTAAACGGCAAACCCGGAGTTTACTCGGCAAGATACGCAGGAGAGGATAAAAACTCTGTGGCTAATATGCAAAAAGTCTTAAATGAAATGAAAGGAATTAATAATCGCAAGGCTTTTTTTCGAACAGTAATATCACTTATTATTAAAGGAAAAGAAACGCAATTTGAAGGAATTGTACATGGTAAAATCATAAAAATACCACGTGGCAAAAGTGGTTTTGGTTATGACCCTATATTTCAACCGGAAGGATTCTCAACAACTTTTGCAGAAATGGATTTATCTGTAAAAAATAAAATAAGCCATAGAGGTAAAGCTGTAAATAAATTAGTTCAATTTTTGATTAATAATGAGTTGTGAAGCATCTCTCGGATGTTGCTCGTTTGTAATGAGTGCTTGTTTAACTGTTTTTTTGATGTGTTTTTAAAGTTCCATAATGTTTCCGGCAAGTTTTAATTATTATCAATCGTTATAAAAAACATTGTTGTAGGCACTCGTTACAACGCCAGCCGGGCAACTATATTTACTAAAAATTTAACTCTGTCAGGTGCTTTCGCACTCTGGCAGGTTTTCAAAATCTTGAAAGTCAAAATAATTTATTAACTAATTCTACTATCCTATCCTCATCAATATTGTTCATACATTTAAAATGTTTTTTCGGGCATTTATCATAGCCGATTTTTGAACAAGGACGACAGTTTAAATTTTCAACTTGAATTATTTGAGATTGTTCATCGGGAAAATA
>JAUVJB010000237.1 GCA_030592465.1 Bacteroidota bacterium
TCAACTTAATGATGTTGAATATTTTGAAAAATAGGCAGAATGGGAACAAACAGAAAAAGAACAAGTTAAAATGGGATAGTTATTTTGTTACAGAGCCTAAGTAACAATAATATTTTTGGTTTAGGTTACAAATTTAAATCGGTTAAGAGATACAAAAAAAAGCTGCACTATAAACAATGCAGCTTTTTTCTATAAACCTAAAATATTTATTTACCCGGGCATTGTTTCACAACGCTGTCTTTAATATTTTTATTTCCATAAGCTTTATCAAAAGCTTTTGAAAATTCATTTGCTAATTTATTTGCTGTTTTTTTATAGTCTTCTTTATCTGCCCAAGTGTTAATTGGATTTAAAATATCGGCAGGTACATCAGGGCAATTTTTAGGAACATTCAGATGAAACAAATTATCTTCAAAAAATTCAACATCATTAAGTTGACCTGAAAGAGCAGCATTAACCATAGCACGAGTTAATGGCAGATTAATTCGATGACCTGTGCCATAAGCCCCCCCACTCCATCCTGTATTAACAAGAAAAACCTGTGTGTTATGTTTTTTCATTTTTTCGCCAAGCATGTTTGAGTAAACGTCAGGATTTGCAGGCATAAAAGGTTGTCCGAAAAATCGTGAGAAAGTAGCTTGAGGCTCAGTAACTCCGGTTTCGGTACCTGCCAACTTGCTTGTATAACCCATTAAGAACCAAAGCATTGCCTGGTCTTTATTAAGTTTTGAAATTGGAGGCAACACACCATAAGCATCAGCTGTTAAAAACAAAATTGTTTTTGGATGAGTAGAGGTTGAAGAATCTTTAATATTTTTTAAATATGTTAAAGGATAAGAAGCTCTTGAGTTAGGAGTTATTCTATCGTCGAAATAATCTAATTTTCCGTTAGGATAAATCATTGCATTTTCAATAATAGAACCATGTTTTAAATAATTATCTTTATGCATAACTGCATCGAAAATATCAGGTTCTTTCTCCGGGTCAATATCAATCATTTTAGCATAGCAACCGTTCTCAAAGTTAGCAATACCAGAATCACTCCAACCATGCTCATCATCACCTAATAATGCCCTTGTTGGGTCGGCAGATAAAGTTGTTTTTCCTGTACCCGACAAGCCAAGCAATAATGCAGAATTGCCATTATCACCTTCGTTAGCCGAACAATGTAAAGGTAATACACCCTCAAAAGGCATAAGATAATTCATAACAGTGAACATTAGCTTTTTCACACTACCGAGATAAGCTGAGCCTACAATAACACCAATTTTTCTATCATAGTCCATTGCGACAACCATATCTGATGTTTTTCCTTGTGCTACTTCTCTTAATCTTCCTTTGTATTTTGATGCATCTAATTTATCGTAAGGCAATGATAACATATAAAAATCTTGACCATAAAACTTGCTTTCGTTAATATTTGAAGCAACAGGGCGAAACATATTATAAGTAAAAAGAGAAGTTAAAGCATGTGGAGTAACTGTTTTAACAGGCAAAGCATATTTAACATCTGCACCAATTACCCTGTCGGTAACATAAATTTTCTTTTTTTGTGAAAGATAGTTAAGAGCATCGTCAAAAACCATGTTAAAAGTTTCTTCATCAACAGGGAGATTATTAGGCGAATCCCAATCAATATTATTTTCACTTTCAGGTCTTTTTACAATAACCGTATCCTTAGGGCTGCGTCCTGTTGATTCAGGAGGTGTCCATGTTGCAAGAGCTCCTGATTTTGCAACAATAACTTCTTTATTATCAACACTTTCCCGAATAATGACTTTTCTTTCAGCATTATCAAAAACTTGTTTGTGTTTGTTAATTACTTCTAATAATTTTCCTTTTAAATCTGCCATTTTGTTTAATGTTTAATAAAAATTATATAATGTATGATTTGACTAATATAATAATTTGCCTTTTTTGTCACTCATAGTCATTTGGCTTCGCCGTCATTTAATTGTCATTTGGCTTTGCTGCCTGCCCCGTGAAATTGTGAAACAATATTTCATGGGGTCATTTAATTATTTATTGGCTATTTAATGACAATTAATGACTATAATATTATATAAAAATTATAACCGTTTACAGTATAGTTTTAAATTTTTTACAAATATAATTAATTATAAAAAAAATAGTGTTAAAACAAATAAATTTTATGCTCTCGGGTGAAATTGAATAATTGTTTGTCTTAAATATTCTTTATTGAGATGGGTATATATTTCAGTTGTTAATATTGATTCATGACCAAGCATTTCTTGCACAGCTCTTAATCTGCACCACCTTCAATAAGATGAGTTGCAAATGAATGTCGAAAAGTATGAGGGCTGATTTTTTTCTTTAATTGAATTTTTGTAGCCAAATCTTTAATAATAATAAAAATCATTTCTCTTGTAAGTTTTTTCCCTCGACGATTTAAAAAAACTACATTATTGTTTTCTTTATCAATATTCAAATGATTTCGATAATTATTAATATAAAAATTTATTTCTTTAATAGCTCTGTTACTAATTGGAACAAGACGTTCTTTGTTTCCTTTTCCTGTAATTTTTATATAGGACTGCTCAAAAAACAAATTCGATATTTTTAAATTAACAAGCTCAGATACTCTTAATCCACAACTATACAAAGTCTCAATAATTGCTCTGTTTCGTTGTCCTGTTTCTGTGCTAAGGTCAATAGCATTAATTAAATCATCAATTTCTTGAACTGAAAGCACAACCGGTAATTTTTTGCCAATTCCGGGTGTTTCAATTAATGCAACAGGGTCTTTATCAATAATATCATCTAATAATAAATATTTATAAAAAGCTCTTATTCCAGATAGTATTCTTGCCTGAGAACGGGGATTAATACCTAATTCGTTTATCCAATTAACAAATTCTTTAGCATGAGCAAAATTTACTTCAACAGGAGATACTTTATAATTAAAGGAATTTAAAAATTGAACAAATTTTTCAATATCATGAATATATGCATCAATAGAATTTTCAGATAGTGATTTTTCTAATCTCAAAAAAGATTTAAAGTCATTTATTGATGTTTTCCACGTAGCCATACGTAAAGGTAATAATTGTTTTTAATTTTTATTTATACAATATTAAAAATTTTAAATTTGAGACTACTCCGAAAAATAATTTTAGACAAGATTAACAGGATTTACATGATTTTTACAAAATGTAAAATACTAATTATCAACAATATAATTTTAATGAATTTATATACGTTTTTAAAAATAGAGTTTTCGGAGTAGTCTCAATTTTATTATTTATTTTAAATAGTGTTTACACGAAAACGCCCATTTTGTCATTTCGACTAAAAGGAGAAATCTCATAACATAGTGTATATAAGTTGAATGAGATTTCTTCTCCGCCAGCTGGCGGTTCGAAATGACAGCACAACTAAAATTTTACGGGTTTTCGTGCCGGCACTAAATAACAAAATAGATTTGATTGTAAAAAAATAAATTCTTACTTTTATCATAAATAAAAAAATGAAATTATGGAAAATCAAACTTCAACAAGACACAACAGAGGATTAGACAAAAGAGCTGTTCTCGGGATAATTTTTGTATTAATAGGAGGATTATTTTTATTAAATAATTATCACTTAATTCCAAGACATGTTACAAATGTAATATTTACATGGGAAATGATTTTAATTGTTATTGGCATCTACAATCTTTTAACTCAAAGGTTTGTAAGTGCAATAATACTTCTTGGTATAGGTGTTTTTTTCCTTTTACCCGATGTTTATAACGTGCCATATTCTTTTCACAAATTATTTTGGCCTGCATTATTTATTATTGTCGGGTTAATATTTATTTTTAGAAAAAAAGGGCATTCAACAGGGAGTATCTTCAAGCACACTACTAAATCATCAATTGATTTTATTGATGATGTGTCAATATTTGGAGGAGCAGAAAATTATGTTACTTCTCAAAATTTTAAAGGTGGCAGGATAACAGCATTTTTTGGAGGCTCTACATATATTATGAAAGATGCAAAATTAGCCGAAGGTGTTAATAAAATTGATATTTTCACAATGTTTGGCGGCAGCAAACTTATTGTTCCTAATGATTGGAATATAAAGGTTGAAGTTGTATCAATTTTTGGCGGTTATAACGATAAAAGAAGAACAATAAATACTGATATAAACGATAACAAGGAATTAGTTATTAAAGGTATTGTTATATTTGGAGGCGGAGAAATAATCAGTTATTAATCAATTTAGACTATTCTAATGCATAATTGTTTAAGTTTATAATTTAAACCTACAAATAAATATAAGTTTACAGCTTACAGAAAGGTTTATGTGGCTCACTTTAAAATTAGGGTGGATTAGGCATAAATTTCAACAAGTCTAAAAAAAAATATATATCTCACAAGTTCAAAATTTATGGACTATAAATTTGTTTTTTAATCTAAATACTAATAACCTGAGTTCGATATAAGCAATCTGCTAAAAGATAGATAGTTGCCCATAAGTTTCCATTGTTTCATATTTGATGCAAGGTTTTTTTGGTAAAAAAGAGTAAGCTAA
>JAUVJB010000300.1 GCA_030592465.1 Bacteroidota bacterium
ATATTTTAATATAATTGAATATAATGGTATTAAAAAATAAACAATTGAAAATATAATTACAATAATAATATTTGTAGGATGAATAATGCTGAATATTATAATTAATGGCAGGATAAATATGAATGAATATAATAAATGATATTTAAGTTTCATATTTAGGAATTTTTTTGCCGAAAGCTGAAAAACTTCAATGAACGAAACCGGTTCGGTTTTTATAAAAAAATATGAAAAGATAAATGACAATAACAATATTGAGATAGGAATAATATATAAATGAATACAGAAAATTAGAGCAATTAGGTATATAATAAATAAAAATGGAAGATTATATCTAATGCCGGTGTACCATTCAAATATATTTTGAGAAATGAACGGATATTCTAAAGGTTTGCTTACTTTTAATTTTACAGGGCGTTTTATTATTGAAATTAAATAAATTAAAAATAATAAAGCAACAACAGCATACAGGTTTTTTATTAACAGAAAAGAGATTATAAAAGGTAGAGAAATAATAAAATATTCTATGGTAAACAACAGCGTTTTATTAATTTTTACTATTGATAAAAAATTTTTGTCTTTTCGTGAATTATGAATGCTGAATAAGATTAAAGCAATAGCTGATAAAGAATATAAAGGATTGTATAAAAAAATTATTCTGTAAATAAAGAATACTGCGAATGCGGATGACACTAAAAGAAACAAAGAACGAAATATTCCAATTTCACGAAAGAATCGCCAAAATCTTTTTAAATTTAATATTAATAATGTTTTTATCATATTTTAGAATTCGCGAAATATAATAGCAAAATTATTTTGTAATTTTTGATAAAATGAATAAATATTGTAAATATCAGAATATTTAAACGAACTATTACTATTGTTTATTATATCGTCAATTGTGTTTTTACCGGATGCCTTTTGCCATAGATATTTGTTCTTTTTATTAATTACAATTTTGAGACTACTCCGAAAAGACCTAACAGGTTTGTGAGAATAAAAATCAGCATGATTAATCCCGAGCGCTCGGGACTGATAATCTGAATAATAGAAAATTTCGACTTTTCGGAGTGGACTCAATTTTTAATGTCTTTAAATTCGATTGATTTTCAAAATGCCTGATTTAAAAAGTTTAATTTTTGGGTCGTTAATTCCTCTCAATAACAAATACCGACTTTTTATAATAAATTTATAATATAATAAATACTAATTTTTTATTGTACTTTGAAAGGTTATTATTTAAACACATTATTTTGCGTTTGCTCCGGTACTAGTCTTAAAAATTGTTGTTATTTTTTTAAGAATTAAACAGTCTTCCTTGCCAAGTGTTTCGTTTTTCTAATTGTTTTTCTATTTTATTGATAATCTCAAAATTTTTCAATCCGTCCCATCTTGGACTGATAAGCATGTTAAGCGGTGATTCGCTTATAAATCGTTCGATAATAATATTAGGGTTTAAATTTTCGAGAAAGTCAACAACAAGATTAATGTAATCGTCAGGAGTAAATTTGAAAAAAAATTCAGGATTTTGCTCAAACTGTTTTGCAATAGCTGTGTTTTTAATAATTTGAAGTTGATGCAGTTTTAACGTCTCAATAGGTAGTTTCGATATTTTTTTTGCATGACCAATAATCATGTCATGATTTTCGGTTGGCAGTCCAAGAATTAAATGTGCACCAATATGAATTTTTCGTTCAGCCGTCATTTTAAGTGCCAAAACCGTGTCTTCAAAAGTATGGCAGCGATTTACTAATTCTAATGTTTTATTATTAGTTGATTCAATTCCATATTCAATAACAATATAATTATTTTGAGATAATTGTTGCAAATAATCAAGTATTTCTTCGTTAATACAATCAGGTCGAGTGGCAATAACCAAACCAATAACTTTTGGATGAGATAATGCTTCTGAATATAATTTTTTTAATTTTTCAATGGGTGCATAAGTGTTTGTATATGCCTGAAAATAAGCCAGATATTTTTGAGTTTTATACTTTTTTGCAAAAAAATTAATTCCTTCGTTAAGTTGTTGAGTGATTGATTTTGACGGTTTACAATAAAAAGGACTAAATGTGTTATTATTGCAATAGGTGCAACCACCTGTTCCTTTTGTGCCATCATGATTAGGGCATGTAAAACCTGCGTTTAACGATATTTTTTGAACGCGTTGAGAAAAGATTTTTTTACTATAACTTGTGTAATCGTTATATCGTTTATTATTTGGACAAGGATAGGTCTTCATCTTTGATTATAAGATTTGCTTATATATCGTCTGTAAGAATTTCAGAAATAATTATTTCACAATCATTTAAGGCTATTATATTGATTTGTTCATTAATATTTTCTTTATAAAACAATATTATATCGCCTTGTTCTATTATGTTTTTTTTATTGTTTGCACTGATAGTAAAATTGCCTTTATAAGCATAATATGCTATTATATTAAAGTTGTTAAATAATGTAATTTGCCTTTCTTCAGTCTCGCCGAGTATTATGCTTTTCAATGCAGCTACTGTAGTTCCTATGGTCATAAGGTTGAAATCTCTTACTTTACCGCTGCTGTTTGTGTCCCAATCGCCTGAGAATTTGTCAACCTCAAATTTTTTTAAAGTCTTTGAGTATTTATTTTTGTGATTTATTTCTAATTTGCCGTCGAGCACCATTAATAATCTAAAAATTCCCGGTAATTCAGTAAAAGTGGATTTTTCATCAGTTACTAATGCTGTGCTTATACGAAAAATGAAATTTTGTTTTTTGTATTCTGCATCATGAGGATATATTGCCAGTTGCGTTGTGGTCCCGCCTGACCAAAGGCTTGTTTTTAAGTCTTTTTTTCTGAAAATATCTTGTTTCATGTGTTTTTATTTATACTCTGCTTCATAATAATTTGAGCTAATTTATATACTATAAAACAATTATTATTTTAATATATAGTCATTAATTGTCATTGATAGTCATTGATAGTCATTAATTGCCTGCCCCATAGTTTACCCCGTAGCGGAGCGTACTGGGGCGAAGCGTAATGACAAC
>JAUVJB010000269.1 GCA_030592465.1 Bacteroidota bacterium
AGGAATAGAAATTTTTTTATCGTTTATTTTCACTTCAACAAAAACTGCTTATTTTTTAACTTGATTTAAATCAATAATATCAATTTCATTTTTATTACCTTTTTCACAGTAATTCCCAATAATAGAATATTTTTTTGACAAAGATAATTTCTCAATAAAATATTTTTCAAGAAAATGACCGCTATATGTGTCAAAATCACGAATTACAACATCTTTAACATAATCGTAATTGCCTATTTCTATTGCACTCCGGTATTTATAAACAAAACGAAACCAAAAATTTAAAAAATTATTTTCAATTACATATTTTACAACTCTGCTGCCTTGCTTTGCAAATAAAGGTTTTATTTTTTTAATTATGTTATATTCATTTTCCAGTCTGTCGAGATAACCACCTACATTTTTATTAAGAATAGACTCAATGGCGGTTCGTGATGTTTTTGACGATGCTATTAGAGTTAATATTGAAAAATAAGTTGAGTATTCTTTACCAAATTCTTCAATCAAAATATTTTTTCCCTCATCAATAAAATAAGAATTTGCCCTAAATATTTCATTAAGCATAGCCTTAAAAGTTAAAGCTTTTTTATCGACAAAAAGTTCTGCATATTTTGCTACTCCACCGGTTAAAATATAGAAAGCAAGCAAATCTTTATTGTTAAAGCTATTATTGTTATCTTTTAATATTTTCTTTAGTGTTATTATGTCAAATGCTTTTAAATGAATGCGTTCGGATGCCCTGCCAAATAAAGGTTCTTTTGAATTTTCAAATATTTTTGTCATTAGTGAATAAATAGAACCACTTAAAATCAAATTCATTTTAGTTTGATTTTTGTTTCTATCCCATATATTTTGCATTTCGCTGTAAATAGCAGAATTAATGGAATTAAATTCTTGAAACTCATCAATTATCAAGGTAAACGCTTTTGTTTGTGCTGTTTGCATAAGCAAAGCAAATAAATCTTTAAATTTGTTTATTTCTCCAAAAATTTGTAGGTTAAGTTGTTTCTTAGCCTCCTCAACAAACTCATCGCAAAGAAGTTTTTCATTTTTTTTTGCAACAAAAAAGTATAAAAATGTTTCTTTTTCTAATGATTTTAAAATAAGTCTGGTTTTTCCAATTCGTCTTCGTCCAACAATTACAGTCATTTGTGAATTTTGAACAGACCGTTTTCTTATATCCGATAATATTTGAAGCTCGTTTTCCCTATTATAAAATTTCATTAATTAACAAGTTTTATACATAAATAATTATAATTACCGCAATGTGTATTACAGTAATGACCGTTACGCAAAAGTAATGATAATTTTTTTTATATCCAAAAAATATATAATAATTCGTAATTGTTCATTGTAAGCAGACCGAAATTTTTATTGGAAAGGACGTAGCTTCAGGCTACGTTCAACGAAGGTTTTAAAACCTGCCAGAGTGCGAAAGCACATGGTAGAGTTGGGATAAGGATGTAGCTGCAAGCTACGCCTAACAGAGCAGCACTTTTCCAAAGTTTAAAACTTTGGAAAAGTTTTTCAAACTATTTTTATTTATTGTTTCGACGAATTAACAAATCGTTTTGTAATTTTCTGACCGTCAAAAACAACGAGTATTGTAAAAATACCATTCCCGAGATGTGATGTGTTAATTGATACTCTGTTTACTCCTTTGTTTACTTTGCCTGAAAAAATTGTTTTTACTCTCTGCCCTGTTGAGTTGAATAAATAAATATCGACATCGTGATTGTAAGGAATAATATACTCAAAGTTGATGTTTTCTTTGCTTGGGTTAGGATATGGAGTAAATACCATAAAAGCATCTTTAAAAGAGTAACATTTTTCATTATTTTCAGGTTTTTCATCAATTAAATCATCGCTTAATTCAGCTTTCACACAAACATACATTGGCGAAGTATTTGAAGAAAATCTAATTTGTGTTTTAAAATTGTATGTAATAATACTTCCCGATGCAAGTTCTGCATCAAATGTTTCTTTAATAACATTACCATTGTCTGTTGTAACAATTAGGTTGAAATTGCTTGCCGGCAATGTGCCAAGGTTTGCAATGTCGGCAGATAAGCTTAAATAATTATTTTTGAATTGCGGTTTAACATCCATTATGGCAATATCATTTAACGGAATAATTATTTTTAAATTTTTTGATAACGAATCAATGCAGCCATAATCACTTATTCCGATTAGTTTGATATTATAATATCCGCTGTCGGTGTAGGTGTGAACAGGATTAAAATCTGTGCCGGATTGCTCATCGCCAAAGTGCCAGATATACGCTGAGGCATTATCTGTTAAGTTACTGAAATTAATTGTTAAAGGAGGAGTCCCGAGTTTCGGATTAAAATCAAAATTAACATTTGGTAACGAATGAACATAAATATTTTGACTGATAGTGTCGGTGCAGCCTGTTTCTGCTTTGATTTTCAGTTTAATATGATATGAGCCGGTGTCGTTAATTATAATATTCGGGTTTTGAATATATGAATACCCAAGCGTGTCGAGTGTCCATTGCCAATATGTGATATTACCGGAAACGCTTGTGCTGCTGTCAATTAATTGAAGATTTTGGTTTATGCAAATATCTTTATTGTTGAAATATGCCACAGGTTTATGATAAACAGCAAGTTGTTTTACGACTGAGTTTGAACAACCGTTTGATAATTGTTTTGTTGTTAATGTTATTTGATATGTGCCCGTTGTATCGAACAAATGAGCAGGTGAGCTTATTGCCGAATATGTTTCGTCTCCAAAATTCCAGAGCCAAGTTATTTGAGAACCAAGAAAAGCTTCTGTATTATCAGTAAAATAAACACTATCGCCGTAGCAAGCAGGAGAAAAGTTGAAGTCGGTTTTTGGTGATTGCTTTATTTCAATATTTTGAATCTTGGTATTTACACAGCCATAGCCCGATTCTACATTTAAAGTAACAGGGAATATGCCTGACGAATTAAAATTATGTATCGGATTTTCTTCATTAATATAAATGCTGTCTTCAATATGCCATTCTCTATATGCAATATCGCTGCCAATAACAAAACTATTGTCTGAAAAAGTAATATTATTATTTGAACAGGCAATATCAGGCAGAAAATTAACAACCGGTAAAGAATGAACAACAACATTTTGTTTTTTAATGTTTGAACATCCATTATCTGTAGTTATTGTTAAAGATGTTGAAAAAGAACCAGTGTCGGAAAACAGAAAATTCGGATTTTTAATTGTAGAGGAATTGCCTGTTGTAAAATCCCAAAAGTATGAAATAATATTGCTTCCGTCTGTTGTGAAAGAAGTATCTGTAAAATGCGTTGTGTCGCCCAAGCATGTTGTGTTAAAATAAAATCCGGGTGTTGGTGCTATACCGATAATGTTTATTGAAACAGTATCAATAGCAAGGCAACCGCGATTGTTGGTAACTGTTACAGAATAATCGCCGGAATTGTTTACAATTATTTCTTCTTGTGTTGAGCCGGTTGACCAAAGATAAGTTTCACCTATTCCGTTTATTAAATAAAGAGAATTGCCGGAACAAAGATTTGTGTCAGGTCCCAGACTTGCTGCTATGGGAAAAGAATCAACAGAAACCGTTATTGTATCAGACAATCTAAAGTTACCGAGAGAATCTGTAACTTTTACAAAATATTCGCCTGTCGACGAAATTTTAAATAAAGAATCGGTAGAGCCGGTATTCCATAAAAAAGTATAATCGTTACTTAAATTAGTGTCCCATAACAAAGTGTCGCCAAAGCAAATAACAGTATCGTTAATTGTGTTAATA
>JAUVJB010000052.1 GCA_030592465.1 Bacteroidota bacterium
AAGTAATCGGGAATTTATTAATAAATAAATTATTATTTAATGATAAAATATTGTTAACAAGCGGGAGAATATCATCAGAAATTTTACATAAAGTAATAATGTGCAAAATACCGATTTTAATATCAAGAAGTGCTCCAACCAATAAAGCAATACAAATATGCAGGAAACTTAATATTACACTTATAGGATTTGTCAGAGGTAATAAAATGAATATTTACAGTGGCGAACAACGAATTATTTATTAAAATGGATGAAAATGCTTCCAATTCAAACACATCAGGAACTGTATATTGCCTTAATTGTTGTGATAAAATATTACAAAAAAATAATACTAAATTAAAAAACTCAAATAATGTAAACTCTCTATCTCTCTTCAAAAGTAAAGATAAATCAGTTAGTTTGCTATCAATCGAAAATATAACAAACCAGATGGATTGTAGCCGTTTAAATAAAAAAAATTATGAGTTTAAACCTTGCGATTTTGGAGAAAATATAACAACAAAAGGAATAAATTTATCAATATTAAAAGTAGGGGAGAAATTAAAAATCGGGAATAAAGTAATACTAAAAATATGTAAAACCGGTAAAAATTGCTATAAATATTGTTCTTTATATAATAAAACTACGGGTTGTATTATATCAAAAGAATTTATATTCTGTAAAATAATTAAAGAAGGTGATATAAAAATCGGCGATAAAATTGTTGCCTTATAAAAAAGGCATTTTTCAATTTTTTGTTTACAACTTAATTCAGTTTATGATATTAATCAACGAAAATTAGAAATTAGGATGTAAGAAAATTTACCCGTAATTTCTAGTTTCAAATTTCTATTCGTTAAATAATTAAAAAAAACTAAATTATTTACAATTGAAGATATAAAAACTCAAGTTGTCAACAACAACCTTGTGAAACTTAACATTTAACAATGATTTTTATTAATTAAATTTATGTTATAAAATATTAAAATTCAAAAAATTCCTGTCAAAACTCATGTTTTAATATAATTTTAATATCTATTTTTAATGCTTTTAAAATTTATATATATTTTTGTGTAAATTTTAACCTCCATATTTTAAATTTAATACAAAGGAAGGGTGATATCGGAGGTTACACCTAACCTTTTAAACTAAAATTAATATTGATGAAAAAATTATTAATTATTTTATTAGCAAGTTTACCGGTTATAGCATTTTCGCAAGAGGATACTATTCAAACGGAGAAAAAACACAAAGTTGAAATTAAACCTTATGGTTTTATCAAAGGGGATATGACTTATGCATCACATGAAGTCTATTCATGGGGAATTCCCTTTAATAATTATTTATCGGCACCTCAGTTTGCCGGTAATTCAGACGACCCTGCTCTTGGTTTCACTGCACAACACACTCGATTTGGATTGAAAATTAATAAAGAAGGTGAATATAAAATTGGCGGTAAAATTGAATTAGATTTTTATGGCGGTGCCTTTGACGCTAACGGGAAACCTCGTATTCGTCAAGCTTATGTAAGTATAGCAAAGAATGATCTCGAAATTAGAGTTGGACAACAATGGGATATTTTTTCACCTGTTAATGCCTCAACAAATAACACAAACGGTAATATGTGGTATGCAGGAAATCGTGGTTTCCGTCGTGCACAAATCCAATTCAGATATAAACTTCCTATGAACTCACTCGTTCAATTAGCAATTTGTGAGCCTGCAAAAGAAGTTGCAGGATTAGGTGCTGATAATTTATCTGCAATGCCTATGATTCAAGGTCGTTTATCAACAAAATTAGCTGACAAATACGCTATTGGTGCTTATTTTGCTTATGCTAAATTTAATCCTACACCTGCTATTGACAATACTGACTTTAGTGCTAACGGTTTTGGTGCTGACTTTAATTTAAACTTTGATAAATTATGTGCTCTAAAAGGTGAAGTTAACTATGGCACTAACTTAAATAATGCAAATTTATTTAACATTGCAGGTAGTGGTGCAAATAATGATGATAGAGATTGTCTTGGTGTTTGGTTCAACTCAACTTCTAAAATATCAGAACATTTTATTTTTGTTGTTGGTGCAGGTATGGATAAAAATCAAACAGATAATCTGGTTGCCGGTGATATTGAACAAAATACTGTTATTTACGGTAATTTCATTTTTCCTATTGAAAACGGATTTTCTGTTGCCACAGAAATACAAAATATTTCAACTAAAAGAAACGGAGCAGATGACAACGCTGCTTTAATTTTTAACCTTGCAGCTAAGTTAACTTTTTAATAATAAATGTATTAATATTTGATGAATAAACAAAAATCTAAATTAAAATAAAATGATTTTTGTTATAATTTAAAAATTTTATTCTATTTTTATGTAGTTTTTTATTAAAAAGATGTCAAACGTTAAACTAAATTATTATGAAAAAATTATTTTTATTAATGATTATCTCTGCATTTTTGTTCTCATGCGGAAATAATGAAAACAAAACAAAAAAAGAACAAACAAATCAAGTAACTCAAGAAATTGTTAAACTAAATGTTGATACTTTTTTAACTAAAGCTTCTGAATATGTTGGTAAAGAAATTGAGTTAACCGGTACAGTAAACCATGTTTGCAAACATGGAGCGAAGAGATTAAAATTAATGGGAACCGACCCCGAAGAATTGATTAAGGTTGAATCAGGAGATAAAATTGAAAAATTTGATGTTTCGCTCGAAGGTAATGAGGTATGTGTTAAAGGTATAGTTAAAGAACTTATTATTGATGAAGAATACATTGCACAACTAGAAAGTAAAATGAAAAATGATGATAGTAAAGAACATGCTGATGATCATCATGAAGATTTATCCAAAATAAAAGAAATGAGAGCTAAGATTAAAGCAAGCGGTACAGATCATATATCAATTTATTATATTACTGATTGTAATGAATATAAGGTAGTTGAATAAAAAATATCTTAAAAAAAATGTTGAAAGGTCAGGTTTTAATCTGACCTTTTTTTTAAAATTATATACTTATGAAATTACGAAAACTAAACATAATACTTCATCGTGATTTGGGGTATTTCTTTACAGGAATGATAATTATTTATAGTTTATCAGGAATAGCACTAAACCACTTAAACGAATGGAACCCTGATTTAATAATTACAAAACAAGAAGTAAAAGTTAAATTACCCGAAAATTCCGCATCAATAAATAAACAAGACGTAGAAAAAATTCTTGCTGATATTGGAGAAAAAGATAATTATAAAAAATATTATTTCCCTAAAAAAAATACTTTAAAAATATTCTTAAAAGTCAGTCATGGAAGTGGTTCTGTTAATATTGATTTAAAAACAGGCAATGGTTACATTGAAAAGCTGGCACGTCGTCCGATTTTTAATGAAATGAATTTCCTGCATCGTAACAATGCCCGCAAACTGTGGACATGGTATTCTGATATTTTTGCATTATCACTGATTATACTCGCCATCTCAGGTTTATTTATACTAAAAGGTAAAAAAGGAATAAAAGGTCGTGGTGCTTGGCTTACTATTGCAGGTATATTAATTCCTTTGATAATGCTGCTTTTGTATTATTAAAAATCATTTTTCGGTGAACAAAAAAATCTTAAATCTTGCAATACCCAACATAATAAGTAACATAACCATTCCTTTACTCGGTATGGTTGATTTATCTGTATTAGGACACCTTAATTCTGAAATATATATTGGTGCTATTGCCATTGGTGGGATGATTTTTAATTTTCTGTACTGGGGCTTTTCATTTCTACGAATGAGTACAAGCGGTTTTACTGCACAATCGTATGGAAACAGAAATTTTAAAGAAAGTGCAAATATCCTCTCTCGTGCATTAATTGTTGCTTTAGCAGGAAGTATATTTTTAATAGTATTACAAAAACCTATTGGGATTTTTAGTTTCTATATTATCAATGGTAGTAAAGAAGTTGAAACTCTCGCTGCTCAATATTACTACATTAGAATTTATGCGGCTCCGGCAACTCTCTCATTATTTGCATTAATTGGTTGGTATATTGGAATGCAAAACACAAAAACACCAATGATTATTGCTATTATAATTAACATTATAAACATAGCACTCGATTTAATTTTTGTGTTTGTATTTAACATGAAATCAAACGGCGTTGCATGGGGTACGGTTATTGCTCAATATTCAGGTTTAATTATTGCTTTAATTTTTTTCTACAAATATTATAAACGATTTATTAAATATTGGAACTACCAAGCAATGATGAAAGTTAATGAAATAAAAAAATTCTTTATTGTAAATAAAGATATTTTTATCAGAACTTTGTGTTTGATTATAGTTTTTTCGTTTTTTACTGCAAAATCGGCTAATACTAATAATTCAATATTAGCAGTTAATACATTATTGCTGCAATTTTTATTTGTTTTTTCTTATTTTATCGATGGGTTTGCTTATGCTGCCGAATCTTTAACAGGGAAATATATTGGTGCAAACAACAAATCGAAACTCAAAACAACAATCACTTATTTATTCAAATGGGGATTTGGTTTAAGCATACCTTTTTCAATTGTTTATTTAATTTTTGGAAAAAATATTTTATATATTTTAACAAATAATGTAAAAATTATAAATATGTCAACAAGTTATATTTACTGGGTAGCATTTATTCCGATAATATCTTTTGCAGCATTTTTGTGGGATGGCATATATGTTGGAGCAACAGCATCAAAAGCTATGAGAAACACAATGCTTATATCAACTTTAGTTGTCTTTTTCCCTGTTTATTTTTTGCTTCAACCATATTTAGGCAATCACAGTTTATGGCTAGCAATGCTTTTATTTATGGGAAGCAGAAGCATTTCGCAAACTGTATTGGCAAAAAAGAGGATATTCATAACTCACTAAAATTGTAGTCCGTCAGTTGACGGATAAATCACATATTAAGTTTTAATCCGGAATTACTATGAATTGCCATATTGTTAAATGGTTGTAAAATAACCATTTAACAATTTTAATATAATAACAGGCTCTTTCGAATTTGTAATCCGAAAAAGCGTGTAGCAAATACTTCTAAAATAAAAAGACGTAGGCACAGCCTGGGGTGTGAAATATCAAGGTTAAATAAATTTTTTATTCGTCCCTTTTTTTAATATAGAATAATAAATTGAATATCGAATATCGATTAACGAATAATGATTTTAGAAGTTAATTTAAGTATGAATAAATCTAAAATCGTTAATCAGTGTTCGGTGTTCTACATTCAAAAAAGGCAAATGAAGAAGACCATAAGATAATGTAATCATGAGTACTCGGGATATAATATAGAATTACTCAAAAATGGAACGAACATTTTTTTTTGCATATTAAGATATTTCACACCCCAGGCACAGCCTACACCTAATCGGGAATCTGAAAAATGCCCGACTGGAAAATCGCAATGACGAAAACATACTTTTCTTAGTGGATTCATTGTTTAAAAATTTTATATTACCTATTATCAGTGCAATAAACATACGTATTTATATTTAATCTGAGATAATTGAAAAAACAAATTTAAGGGCAATACTTCTTTATTATTTACGTATCATAAATTGCTGTAAAAATTTATGCTCAATTTATTTTGTAATTTAAAAAAAAAGTGTTTTCTTTGTACTGAAAAACGAAAATGGTCAAATATTACAAATTATGGCAAAGGAAAACTCCAGAGATAAAATATTAAGTGTTGCTGACAGATTGTTTAGCCAGTTTGGGTTTCATAGAACCTCAATGGACGAAATTGCAAAAATTGCAAGAAAAGCAAAAGGTTCGTTATACTATCACTTTGCCGGTAAAGAAGAGTTGTTTACTGAGGTTGTTGCTTTAGAAATTAATAATTTAAAATCACAATTGTCAGTAATTGTTAACGATAATAATCTGCAAGCAGATAAAAAGATTAAAAACTATCTCTTTAAGAGAATGGAAATTTTAAATTCCGCGGCAAATTATCATGAAACACTTAAAGCCGATTTTTTTGAGCATTTTAATTTTATTGACAAATTACGAGATGATTTGGATAAATGGGAAAAAGAACAAATTAGAGCCATAATTAAACAAGGAATTGCGGAAGAAATTTTTGACAGCTCAAATGAAAATCTTGAAGTATTGCTGGATATTTTTATAATGGTGTTAAAAGGGTTGGAAATACCTTTCTTCATCCAAGAAAAATATGATGAGTATTCGCCTTATTTTGATAACTCATTAAAAATTTTAATAAAAGGCTTAAGAAAATAATTTTTTTTGTCATAAACTGACTATAAAACAATAAAAGCACAAATCAACTAACTATGAATGTTCAAATATTAATAAAGAAACTATATTTTGAGAGGTTATATTTTGCACTTCGGCAAGCTCAGTAGAGCCGTAATATAATTTGCCTGCCCCGTGAAATTGCGAAGCAATATTTCATGGGGTCATTTGGCTTCACCGTCATTTGTTGTCATTACGCTTCGCTACGGGGCAGATTATATATATATCTTACATTTTACTCAAAAAGAAAGGTGAATTTATAACTTATCAATATTCGTGGTTTATTTATAATCTGATAAAAAAAACGATTTTCAGAATCAAGCATAAAAGCCACATTACGAAATATACCGACTGCATTTATTTTGGAAGGTATTAAATAAAAGAAATAATTAATTTTTTTCACGAAACTGACTAATAAAAAATAAAACATGAACAAATTAGCAAAAGGAATAGTAAAATTAAAATGGTTAATAATTATAGCCGTAGTTGCACTAACCGCATTTTTTGGTTATCAACTTAAAGACCTGAAAATTGATGCAGATGTTATAAATTCATTACCTGATGATGATTCAACTGCTGTTTTATTTACCAATATAGGCAATAAATATGGCGGAAATACCATGGGAATGGTTATTTTACAGGCAGATAATGTATTTAACACTAAAGTATTGGAAGATGTTAAACAGATAACCAACACTATTAAATATATTGATGGTATTTCTACTGTAACAAGTCTCACAGATGTTCTAGATATTAAAAATGCCGATGGTGGTATTGAAATTGGCAAGCTGATTGATGAATACGATATCCCGAGAACAAAGCAAAAATTAGATAGTTTAAAGACCTATATCTTTTCAAAAGATATGTATGGATCTATTGTTTCTGAGGACGGAACATCAACCTTGGTGATGTTTACTTTACTTGATAATGCCGATAAACAAGCAGTAGCAAAAGAGATAAAAGAAAAAATTATAAAACTAAACCTTCCCGAAAAAATCAGTTTTGGTGGAATGCCTATGATGATGAATGAGATATCAAGTTTAATGATGCTTGATTTAAGAAATTTAATTCCAATTACATTTATTATTATAATGCTTATTCTTTTATTAAGTTTCATGTCTGCACGTGGCGTAATTTTACCACTTTTAACTGCAAGTATTTCAATTGTTTGGGTTTTAGGGATTATGCAGATATTAGGCTATAAGTTAAATTTAGTTTCAACTAATATACCTGTTATTCTACTTGCAGTTGGTAGTGCTTATACTATTCATGTTATTAACCGGATAAATGAAACTAAAGAAAAAAACCGGAAAAAAGCGTTAATTAGTGCTGTAGCGTATATTACTATTCCTGTGTTTTTATCCGGAATTACTACTGTGTTTGGTTTTATGTCATTCATCTTCGGGGCATATCTTACGATGATTCGTGATTTTGGAATGTTTACTTCTATCGGTGTTGCTTTTGCTTTACTAATTTCAGTTGTGTTTATTCCTGCACTAATCTCTGCATTTTCAATGTTTAAAACGCCCAAATCCATACATAAACGACATAAATCAGAAGATACTTTTATAGGTAAAATGTTACTTACCCCTTTTTCCAATTTAATTGTTAAACATCCTAAATATATTACTGTAGCTTGGATTGCATTAATGGCAATTAGTATATGGGGAATATTTAATATTAAAACCAGCGTTAATTATGCAGAGTATCTTCCAAAAGATAATCCCACCAGGGTTACAGAAGATATCATGCAAAAGAAATTTGGTGGTTCTTTGCCTGTTTTTGTTGTTTTTAAAGGCGATATGCAAAGCCCTGAAGTATTAAAAAAGATGATTGAAACCGAAAACTATATGAAGCAATATCCTGATATTTCAACCACGCAATCTGTTGCCGACCTGATTGAACAAATGAATGATGTTATGGGCGAAGGTAAAAAGATACCGGATGAGCAAGATAAAATAGAACAATTATGGTTTTTGCTTGACGGACAGGATATAATGCCACAATTTGTTGCCGATGACCTTGATGAAGGAATTATTCAATCAATGTTTGCTTCTGTTAGCACTGAAGATGCAGAAAAGTTTGTTAAATATATGAATAAATATATCAAAACCAACTCAACAGATGATTGCCAAATTACATTAACGGGTATTCCTTCGGTATATATAAAATTAAACAGTTCGTTAATCCGCAGTCAATTTAGCAGTCTATCAATAGCTATTTTATTAGTGATTTTAATTGTAGCACTAATATTGCGTTCTTTCTCAAAAGGAATATATGCGGCTGTGCCTATTATTGCTACTATTATTATTTTATTCGGATTTATGGGAGCTACAGGCATTGCATTAAATATTGCAACCGTTTTGGTAGCAAGTGTGGTACTTGGTATGGGTGTTGATTATTCCATTCATATAATAACCCATTTTTCACATAAATTTGATGAAGTTAAAAATATTAATGAAGCAATAAAAGATAGTATAATGATTAGCGGGAAAGCTATTATTATAAATGTTGTATCTGTTGCTTCAGGTTTTCTGGTTTTAATGTTTTCACATATTATTCCTATACAAAATTTTGGGTTGTTGGTCGCATTAAGTATGATTGGAGCAGGAGTCGGTGCATTAACCTTATTGCCGGTTATATTAATTCTTGCAAACAGAGCAAAAGAAAAGCTATATAAAAGTCTTGGTAATAATTCAATATTTAATAAAAAATCATCAATTTAAGAACACATTCTCAGAACTAATACAAAAAGTAATTGGTAAAAATTTAAAAAATCATTTAAGATGAAAGCAAAAGAAACCTTATTTAAAACTTTATCTGATACGGTTATCAGTCAAAAGTTATTACGAAATGTTGCTGTTAGTCAGTTAGATAAGTATATGCTTAATAAAATGGTAACAAAATATGAAGGAAAGGATGATAATGATACTCAAATGGCACGTTATCAAATTTTTTCAGCAATATTACACTCAGTTCAAAGGAATCTTGATAAAGGATATATTTCAATTAGTGTAGTAAAAAAATTAAAAAATCTCTTGGTTGGTGATACGCTATCAACATCCGGTGAATATAAAGTAAAAAAAGATGTACATCTCAAATACAAAGAAAAATATGGTGAATACCCGCCTAATTTTATAACGCTTTCTCCAACCCAGAAATGTAATCTGCATTGCATCGGATGCTATGCAGCAAGTAATAAAGATACAACCCCTACATTACCTTATAATATTGTTGATAAAATAGTTTGGGAAGCAGAAAATATTATGGGGATTAAATTTATTGTTATCAGCGGTGGCGAACCATTTATGTATAAAAGTGAAGGAAAAACACTGCTTGACCTGTTCAAAAAATACAATGATATTTTCTTTCTTGTTTATACTAACGGGACATTGATAAATTCAACTGTTGCAAAAAAACTGTCTGAATTAGGAAATGTTTTACCTGCAATATCTGTTGAGGGGTATGAGAAAGAGACTGATGAAAGAAGAGGCTCGGGAGTTTATAAAAAAATACTTCAGGCAATGGCTGAATTAAGAACTGCCGGTGTGCCATTCGCTATTTCTGTTACGGCAACAAGCAAAAATGTTGAAGTGCTTTTAACAGAAGAGTTTTATGATTATTATTTTAATGAGTTAGGTGCAACATTTATGTGGCAGTTCCAGCTTATGCCAATTGGAAAAGGGAAAGACACATTCGATTTAGTAGTGCCGCCCGCGAAAAGAATGGAACTATATAAAATATGGGAAAGAATTGTTAAAGAAAAAAAATATCCGTTTGCCGATTTTTGGAATAATGCCATATTATCTAATGGTTGTATGGCGTATGGTAATGATAGTGGCTATTTACACATAGACTGGAACGGCAATATTATGCCTTGTGTTTTTGTGCCATACTATGTTGATAATGTGTATGACCTGTACATAGAAAATAAAACATTGGCAGATGCAACAAATTCTGATTTAATGCAAAGAGGAAGAAAATGGAAAAACGAGTATAATAATCGAAATAAATTAATGCCATGTTCTATTAGAGACCATTATGAGAATTTTAGAAAAAATATACTCACTAAAGATTCAAAACCGGAAAATAAACAAGCAGCAGAAGCTATAAAAGATGAAAATTATTTCAAAACAATGATTAAATACGATAAAGACTTAACAAAATTAACAGAAACCTTTTATAAAGAAAAACAAAGTGTTTTTGAAAAATGTAAATAATTACATATAAATCAATTACAGGGAAATAAGGTAAGTTTTCAATAATTAGTGGTTATAAAGACTAAAGGCTAAAGTAAAAAGGCTAAATTAAAAAGTCTTTCAAAATTATTTTTTTTACTTTATACTTTGAATTTTTTAGTCTTTAGCCTTTTAGTTTTAATAAATTTTTAGAGTTATATTATTTCACCCTGTGAAATGCGAAGCAATTTTGCAAGCAAAATTATTTCACAGGGTAAACCGTTACTTTTTGAGAGGATACGAAATAAGTCGTGATATTATGAATAATGAAATTACAGAAAGCGTAAAAACGATAGATATAGCAGTTATCATTAAAAATAGCGATTCGAAATTTTTGAAAAGCTTACCGAATTTTGTGATTCAGATTATTGCCAAAATAATCAAACAGGATGAAATCAATCAAATTATTGATAAAAATAATGAATATTATGGTGTTGATTTTCTACCAAAAGTAATTAAAGAACTAAATGTAAAAGTAGAAATTGAAGGGAAAGAGAATCTACCTGATAACGGGAAATGTTTTTTCGTTGCCAATCATCCTTTTGGAATGCTAGATGGTTTAATATTAACAAATATTGTGGGAGAAAAATATGGAAACTTAAAAGCCATTGGTAATGAATTTTTTATGTTTATCCCTAACTTAAGACCAATAATTGCTAATGTAAGTGTTTTTAATAAAAACTCAAGAATAGATATCATAGAATTAGAAAAAATTCATGCCTCTGATATTCCAATAACCCATTTCCCGTATGGAATAGTTTCAAGAGTTCATAAATTCAAAATTCAAGATAACTACTGGAAGAAAAGCTTTATATCCAAATCCATATCAAAACAAAGGGATATAGTTCCAATCAGATTCTATGGAAAAAATTCAAACTTGTTTTATGCGGTATATTTATTCAGGCAAGTTTTCAGAATAAAAATGGATTTAGAATTAATACTCCTGCCCCGAGAGTTTTTTAGAAAAAAAGGCAAAACAATTAAAGTCAAAATATTAAAACCCATTCCTTATCATGAATTAAACAAATCATTATCACATTGGGATTGGGCACAAAAAATACGCTCAATTGTATATAATTCAGAAAATAGTTAATCAAATTAAGAAACCTTAAAATTTAAGTAAAATGAAAAAAGTAAAATTATCAGTATTAGTAAGTGCATTATTCCTTTTAGCCGGATTTAGTGCAAATTCACAAGATGCAAACGCCATTTTAAAAAAAGTGGACAATGTTATGTATTCCCCAAAAGATATGACAGGGAAAACAAAAATTATTTTAACAGACAAATCAGGCAAACAAAAAACGCGAGAAGCCAACATTGCTCAAAAAGGAATGGATAAACGTATTTTTGAATTTACAGCTCCTTCATCTCAAGCAGGTATTGCCATTTTGTCATTACCTAAAGATGTAATGTATTTGTATATGCCCGCTTTTGGCAAAGCAAGAAGAATTTCGTCTTCAGTAAAAAGTCAAAATTTTGCAGGAACAGATTTTTCTTATGATGATATGGAATCAAAGCCATATTCAGAAAAATATACGCCTAAATTAATTAAAACAGAGAGTGATGCTTTTGTTTTGGAATTAACACCAAAATCACCAAAATCTCCCTATTCCAAGTTAATTGTTAAAATTCAAAAAACAAACTTTTATCCTATTTCAGCAGAATTCTACGATAAAGGAAACAGAAAAATTAAAGAAGGAACTTCTGTTTATAAAAAAATAGGTAATTACTGGAATGCACAAGAAATGACAATGACGACCTTAAAAAAGAATCACAAAACAAAAATGATTATGTCTGATGTTAAATACGATAGTGGCTTAACAGATGGCGATTTTACTGTAAGAAAATTAAAACGATGAGTTTACTCCGAAAAGTTGTAAAATTCAAAAAAAGCCACCCCGATACATTTCGCCCCAGTACGTTCCGCTACGGGGTAAACTACGGGGCAAGCAGATTCACAGTCCGTCTGCTGACAGATAAATCTGTGTAATAACACGCTCTTTCAGATTTGTAATCCGAAAGTTTAAATAAACTAAAGTAAAACAGAACTTTCAGATTGCAAATCTGAAAGAGTGGGGTAAATCAAAAGAAATAATTGACCTTGGAATAAGTGAAACTAAAAAAGCATTGCAAAAATATCTTGAAAAATGAAAAAGGCATCAGCAATAATTTGTGTTTATAACGAAGAAAAAACTATTAAAGATGTAATCCTGTCTGTTTCTGAAGCAATAATCGTTAGTGAAATAATTGTTGTAAACGATGGCTCAACTGATAATACAAAGCAAATAATTGAAGTGTTGAAAAAGGAAATTGAAATAACAGATATTCATTTTAAAGAAAACAAAGGCAAAGGGTATGCAATGGCTGTTGGTGTTGAAAATGCAACAAATGAAATAATTGTATTTATTGATGCTGACCAGACAAAAATAATTCCAGGTTATATTGACCAAATGACAAATCCCCTGTTAAAAAAAGAATATGACATGGTTTTAGGCTATTCTACAATCAATATTTTAAGGCAGGATGTAAACCCTTTAAAAATATTGACAGGAGAAAGAGCTATGTATAAAGAAAATATTACTCCTATTCTTGGCAAAATGAAAGAATCAAGATTTGGGGTAGAAACATTATTATATTTCTATTTTATCTCAATTGGCAAAACCGTAAAATTCATTAAATTAACAGGGTTAAAACATAAAGATAAATACAAGAAAGTATCTTTTAAAAAAGCAACAACAAATTATATTAATGAAGGCTGGGAAATATCCTATACAGCCATAAAAAATTATGATTTAATGTTGAAAATAATTAACAATAATATTAAAAATTTTAAAGCATGAAACTAAAAACCATATTTTGGATAACAATTTTTGCAGTCTCAATGGGCTTTTTTGAAAGTGCAATCGTAATTTACTTAAGACAAATTGTTTATCCCGAGGGGTTTGCCTTTCCTTTACAACCCATTGATAAAGAACTTGCAACAACAGAAATAATAAGAGAAGTTTTTTCTTTGCTTATGCTTTTATCCGTGAGTATCCTTACAGGCAAATCAACAATCACAAGGTTTGCTTACTTTATATTTTCTTTTGCAGTTTGGGATATTTCCTATTATATCTTCCTGAAAATGTTTATAAATTGGCCTGAATCTTTAATGACAATGGATATTTTATTTCTGTTGCCTGTAACTTGGGTTGGTCCGGTAATAGCTCCATTAATTCTATCTTTTCTTATGATTTTATTAGCTTTATTAATACTTTATTTTTCTTCTTGCAATAAATATGTCCAATTAAAAACTCATGAACTTTTAATATTAATAATAGGCTCTTTAATAACCATTATATCATTTACAGCAGATTACACTAATTTTATAATTAGTCATTATTCATTTGTCAAAATTTGGTCATTACCCGCGAATGACCTTTTTAAATTTTCTATTAAATATTATCCCGGGGATTTTCACTGGACTATTTTCGTAGTCGGGGTTATTTTTATTTTAACAGGAATTGGGCTTTTTACAATTAGAAATATTTTAAT
>JAUVJB010000156.1 GCA_030592465.1 Bacteroidota bacterium
CCGATTCCTGCGGGATTGAACTACATCCCTATCACACTGTTTATTATGGACTTTCAAGAGCTTTTTTGTATTTGTTAATGGGAAATGAGATAAGAAATATACATATTATTTTCTTATTATTGATAAAAGTTATCCCGCTTGGCGGGATTTAGTTATACATGCAATATAAAAAATTGGGCAAAAAAAAAGAATGAATTAACAATAAATAAACGGTGAGGTAAATTGAAAGTTAGGTATTTCAAAATGCCCAACTTTTCATATTGACACCGTCAGACTGTCTAAAAATTATTTTAGATTAGCTGTTTTGTTAATATTCGAGAGTTGTAAAACATTATAATATAGATACATCGCCACTTATTGTTTTTATAAAAAATTGCGAGAATTTAGGTTATTAAACAGACTGCCGTTATCTAAAATAAGAACAAAAATATTACACTTGAAAGAATGTTAATAACCAAAACGTATTAATTGGAGTAGCTAAAAGTAACATAAAACATGCTACGCAGACAGAGTTTACGCAAAACAGAGACACGCATAGAGTGTCTTTATATAAAAAGTCCACAAAAATTGTCAAAATTTCCGAAAAATATGTAATTTTGTCATATTATTCATTCGGAATAATATGACAATTCAAACAATCTGTGAATATGGATGTTCAACAAATAAAACAAAGATTTGAAATAATCGGCAACTCGCCAAAATTAAACAGAGCAATTGAAATTGCAATACAAGTTGCCCCTACCGACATGTCTGTTCTTATTTCAGGAAAAAGTGGTACAGGTAAAGAAAATTTTCCCAAAATTATTCATCAACTAAGCGCCCGAAAACATGGACAATATATAGCGGTTAACTGTGGAGCAATACCCGAAGGAACTATTGATTCTGAACTTTTTGGACATGAAAAAGGTGCTTTTACCGGTGCTCACGAAAATAGAAAAGGCTATTTTGAATTTGCTGATAACGGAACAATTTTTCTTGACGAAATTTCAGAATTACCAATATCATCTCAAGTCCGTTTATTAAGAGTTTTAGAATCCGGCGAATTCATTAAAGTTGGTTCTTCAAAAGTTATAAAGACAAATGTTAGAGTTGTTGCCGCAACTAATGTTGATATTGTTGAAGCGATTAAAAACGGCAAATTTCGTGAAGATTTATATTATCGGTTAAATACAGTTCCAATTTCAGTTCCTTCTTTGAGAAAAAGACCGGAAGATATTCATTTGCTGTTTCGTAAATTTGCTTATGACTATGCCGAAAAATATCAAATGCCAACACTACAATTATCTGATGATGCGGTTAAAATTTTAACAACTTATTCTTGGCCCGGGAATATTCGGCAACTAAAAAATATTACTGAACAAATATCTGTTATTGAAAAAAACAAACAAATAACATCAGAAACAATACAAAAATATTTACCAATTTATCATGGTGAAAAACTTCCTGCATTATATAAACACATTGATGAAAAAACGTTTGCTTCCGAACGTGAAATTCTTTATAAACTGCTTTTTGATATGAAAAATGACATGAACGACCTCAAAAGTTTGGTTCATGAAATTATAGAAAACGGCGTTGATAATATCAATGAAGAACCTGCTGTTAATAAATTGTCAGAAACAAAAACATTTGAAACACACAAGAACATACCACAAACCATTGAAATTAAAAATAGTAATATTGAGGATACTGAAGAATTTGTTGAAGAATCGCTCTCGCTTGTTGATAAAGAAATGGAATTAATTAAAAAATCTTTAGATAAACATAAAGGCAAACGTAAAAATGCTGCAGATGAGCTGGGCATTTCCGAACGTACATTATATAGAAAAATAAAAGAATACGACATTCAATAATTATTAAAATGATAGATAGATAGATAGATAGTGTGTGAAAGAAAACTTTAAAATCCCGAACAATTGGGATTATCGCAATATAGCTTATTTTACAGTTTGAATATATTGCTAAATGGTTAAATTGCTAAATTACTATTCCCCATATTACTTGTATTTCAACAATTTAACAATAAAACAATTTAACAATCCGCCAGCTATCGGATAGTTTTTGTTATGCAATATCAATAATAATGCACATTACAGAGTTTTCGTTCAAGCACTATATAGTATAAACAATCAACTTTATTTTGGCATCAACAAGTCCATAACTTGTTACTTTTGTCTTTTATCTTGTAAAAATGTAAACAGATAACTATGCATCAAATACACAAACACAAACATCTGAAATTATATATATCTTTTATTTTTTTGCTGTTTTTACAATCCTGTTTTACAGTTAATTATTCCTTTACCGGAGCATCAATATCTCCCGAAGTAAAAACCGTTTCTATTCAAGACTTTAGCAATTTAGCACCATTAATCAAACCCACTCTAAGTCAGGATATTACCGAAGCACTTAAAAATAAATTTGTTTCCCAAACAAACCTTCAATTAGTAAATTATACAGGAGACTTAACCTTTGAAGGACAAATTACGGGTTATGATGTTAAACCTATTGCAATAAAAGGCGGTGAAAATTCTGTTGCATCATTAAACAGATTAACTATTACCATTAAAGTAAAATATACAAACTCAAAAGACCCAAAACAAAATTTTGAAACAAAATTTACAAGATATACGGATTTTCCCAGCACAGAAAATTTCAACACTGTTCAAGATAATCTTGCAAACGAAATTATTAAACAATTAATTGATGATATTTTTAACAAATCGGTTGTAAATTGGTAATAATTAATAAAGTTAACCTTAAATGAATAAAGATCAATTTGCTTATTTTTTAACCAATCCAAATTTGCTTAACACATCAAGTGTTGATGAGATGAATGAGCTTATTAACGAGTTCCCGTTCTTTCAAACAGCACACTTGCTTTTGGTAAAGAACCTTTTATCGCTTAATAGCATTAAATATAATAAACAATTAAAAATATCAGCAACTTACGCAAACGACAGAGCTATCCTTTTTCACCTTATTAATGATGATTTTATCAATAAAGAAGAAGCTAAAATTAATGACAAGGAGCAAGCAGCTGCTAAAAAAAACAATTTGTTAGTTTTTGACTTTCCGGTTAATTTGGAACAAAATAAAACATCTAAAACCGAAAAAATGTTTGGTTTTGAAATAAACAGTTCATATATAGCAACGCCTATTAACAAATCTGAAGAAAATATTGATACAGAAAATCATAAAAATTCATTAAAACACAGAACTCAAAATTCTCTTATTGATAATTTTCTTAACAATAATCCAAAAATTATTCCCAAAATTAATCCTGAAGGAAATGAAGATATATCAGAGGAAAGCGTTAAAGAAGACAATGAACTTATTACCGAAACATTAGTAAAAATATATATTAAACAAGGATATTATTTTAAAGCAATAATAGCTTATGAAAAATTAAGTTTGAAATATCCGGAAAAAAGTATTTACTTTGCAAATCAAATTAAAAAAATTAAACAAATAATTAATAATAAATAAAAGATGTACACAGTAATTTCCATTTTAATACTTATAGCTTCAATTCTTTTGGTGTTAGTTGTTTTAGTTCAAAATTCAAAAGGAGGAGGATTGGCTGCGAATTTCTCTTCATCAAATCAAATTATGGGAGTGAGAAAAACAACGGATTTTCTCGAAAAAGCAACTTGGACACTCGCAGGTGTAATATTTGTATTATGCTTATTAGCAGCAGCAACAATACCACGAAAAGAAGTTGACCAAAACAAATCAGCCATTGAACAACAAGTTGAGAATGCTGTTGCCCCAAGTGCTGTACCAAATTTCCCGACAACACCTCCACCACAAGGAGATAATCAACAAACAAAAAATAAAGAACAAAAGAAATAATTATTTATAATTTAGTCGGTTATAATTTGAACATAACATTATAGTTATTGCGTAAAGCATATATTAAACAAAAATTAAAAAGTGTCAGTTTGTCATTCATGCTGACACTTTTTTATATAAACAGGTCTCTATTATTGTTAAATTGTAAAAAACTAATTTGGCACAGAATATGATATAGAGGTAATACATTATTTAACAAAAAAAAATTAATATGTCTTCTTTAAAAATTAAACCATTACAAGACCGCGTTCTTATTGAACCACAAAAAGCAGAAAAAATGACTGCGAGCGGAATTATTATTCCGGATTCTGCTGAAGAAAAACCACAAAAAGGCAAAGTCGTTGCTGTTGGCAATGGTATTGATAATAAAAAAATGAATGTGTCAATTAATGATACTGTTTTATACGGAAAATATTCGGGAACAGAACTTAACATTGGCGGGAAAGATTATCTAATTATGAAAGAATCGGATATTCTCGCAATTATCTAAATATAAATTAATAAAAAAAATAAAAATGGCTAAAGAATTAAAATTTAATGTTGAAGCTCGTGACCTTTTAAAACAAGGCATGGACAAACTGGCTGATGCTGTAAAAGTTACTTTAGGTCCTAAAGGACGTAATGTAATTATTGACAAAAAATTTGGTACACCTCAAATAACAAAAGACGGTGTTACTGTTGCTAAAGAAATTGAATTACCTAATCAATACGAAAATGTTGGTGCTCAAATGTTAAAAGAAGTTGCATCAAAAACCAGTGATGATGCAGGTGATGGTACAACTACCGCTACTGTTATTGCACAATCAATTATTAATGTCGGCATAAAAAATGTTACTGCCGGCGCAAACCCAATGTGCCTTAAAAGAGGCATTGACAAGGCTGTTGCTAAAATAGTTGAAAACATAAAAGAACAATCACAAGCAATTAACGATCAGAGTGAAAAAATTGAACAAGTTGCTAAAGTATCAGCAAATAATGACACGTTTATTGGTAAATTAATTGCTGAAGCAATGGGAAAGGTTCATAAAGAAGGTGTTATCACAGTTGAAGAAGCAAAAGGTACTGAAACTTATGTAAAGGTTGTTGAAGGTATGCAGTTTGACAGAGGTTATATCTCTCCTTATTTCATTACTGACACTGAAAAAATGGAAACTAAATTTGAAAATCCTTACATTTTAATTTTTGATAAAAAAATATCAGTAATGAAGGATTTACTTCCTGTTCTTGAAGCAACTGCTCAAACAGGACGTGCATTATTAATTATTGCTGAAGATGTTGATGGCGAAGCATTAGCAACATTAGTTGTGAACCGTTTAAGAGGTTCGTTAAAAATTGCTGCTGTTAAAGCTCCCGGTTTTGGCGATAGAAGAAAAGAAATGCTTGAAGATATTGCTGTTTTAACCGGTGGCACACTTATTAGCGAAGAAACCGGCTTAAAATTAGAAAATACAACTCTTGAGATGCTTGGCGAAGCAGAAAAAGTTACTATCGACAAAGAAAACACTACAATTGTTAATGGTTCGGGAGATACTGAAAACATTGCTAAAAGAATACATCAAATTAAAGCACAAATAGAAGCTTCTACTTCAGATTATGATAAGGAAAAATTACAAGAACGTCTTGCTAAATTAGCAGGTGGTGTTGCTGTTCTTTATATTGGTGCTGCTTCTGAAGTTGAAATGAAAGAAAAGAAAGACAGAGTTGATGATGCTTTAAATGCTACTCGTGCTGCTGTTGAAGAAGGCATTGTCCCGGGCGGTGGTGTTGCTTACATTAGAGCTATTGAAACTTTGAAAAATTTAACCGGCGATAACGAAGACGAAACTACAGGTATTGCTATTATTAAAAGAGCTATTGAAGAACCTTTACGCCAAATTGTTAATAATTCAGGCAAAGAAGGTGCTGTAATTGTTCAAAAAGTAAAAGAAGGTAACGGTGATTTTGGTTATAATGCATTTACTAACGAATACCAGAATTTACTTAAAACAGGTGTTATCGACCCTGCTAAAGTTACTCGTATTGCTCTTCAAAATGCAGCTTCAATTGCAGGTATGTTCTTAACTACCGAATGTGTTATTGTTGATGAAAAAGAAGAAAATCCTGCTCCTGCTATGGCTCCCGGTATGGGTGGCGGTATGCCCGGCATGATGTAATAATTCTTAATATTTCCTTAGAGGTCTTTATACCTCTAAGGTTTTTTTTAGTAGTTTTCTTACAGATACTATTTAATACAATGTTAAAACAAATTTGTTCATATAATGAGTTAGTTGGCAATATTGCTGATGCAAATAAAGCATATTTGTTACTCTATAAAAAAAACTCAACTGTTAACAATTGCGCTTTCAACAATATTGAACAAGCCGTAAACCAAAACGACAATTTTGTTGTTTTATCTGCAGATGTTAATACAGTCCGCGATATTCACGAAAAATATTCAATTGCTTCTATACCATCGTTGTTAACGTTTGAAAAAGGCGTGTTTAAAAATGTAATTAAGGGTTGTAACGATTCTAATTTTTACAAATCTTTATTTGCTGAAAATATCTATTCTGCAAGTAGGGACAATGATGTTACTAAAAAACGCGTGGTTGTTTATTCAACCCCATCTTGTTCATATTGTAACCAATTAAAAACATATTTAGAACAGCACAATGTCAAATATAGAAATATTGATGTTTCAAAAAATCAAAAAGCTGCTGAAGAAATGGTTAAACGAAGTGGACAACAAGGAGTGCCTCAAACAAACATTAATGATCAGATGATAATTGGTTTTGACAGATTAAAAATTAACAGATTATTAAATATAAAAAATTAAGCGGAAATTAACTTATTTAACAATATTCTAAATATTAATAAAATGAAAGAATTACAACCATTAAACGAAAATGTTCTTTTAGACATTACCGAAGATAATAAAGAACAAAAAACTGCTTCCGGTATTATTATTCCTGACAGTGCCAAAGAAAAACCCAGTTATGCAAAAGTTGTTGCTATTGGCAACGTTGAAAATCCAGGCATTGCTGTTGGCGACACTGTATATTATAAAAAATATTCCGGCACAGAAGTTGAACTTGAGGATAAAAAATATTTATTTATTCCTTATGCTGACTTATTAGCAAAAGTAATGGAAACAGAAACGATTTAATATTACTTTTTCATGTAAATTAAAAAACCTCATTGAATTATTCGATGAGGTTTCTTTTTATGTTTACATTATTTAAAATTATTATCTGTGTACTTACCCAATTTCAGAACTCCTGACCCTAAACTTGACGCATTGAAACCGCAAACTTGACGGTAATAAATTGTATATCAATACCTATGCAAAATGTTTACGATGGGGTTGTTTTTTATATTACA
>JAUVJB010000041.1 GCA_030592465.1 Bacteroidota bacterium
ACATTAGGTAAAAAATATTTTTTCGAGTTTAAATACTATCTGCAAATATGCAGACAGGTAGGATTATATCCTTAATCTAAAGGAATTATTGTTCTTCTATTAGAAAAAATTGTTGCGGAGTTGCTGGATTTTTTAATTATCACCCTGAAATATCAAACTTTTTATTATTTTTGTAGATTGATTAATTACAATTGAAATGAATTTTATTAAAAAATACTGGAATGAACAACCTCTAATGTTTATAATAATTATTGCATTGGTTTTAAGGCTTGTTTCAGTAGTTTTTTCTCAAGGATATGGAATGCACGATGACCATTTTTTGGTTATTGAGGCCTCACAATCATGGGTTGACGGAACAGATTATAATGATTGGCTGCCAAGTAGTCAGCGATTAATAAATCCTGATGTTGAACCAACACCTGAAGGGCATAGTTTTTTTTATGTAGGATTACATTTTTTGTTATTGAAGTTATTACAAGCAATTGGTATTTTTTCGCCAATTATTAAAATGTATATAATTCGATTCTTACATGCTTTATTTTCATTATTGGTTATTATTTATTCATATAAAATCACAGAAAAATTATCGAATCAAAAAACAGCCAAGCAGGTTGGGATATTATTAGCAGCACTTTGGTTTATGCCTTTTTTAAGTGTTCATAATCTTGTTGGAGTAGTATGTATTCCTTTTCTACTTATCGGCACATGGTTAATTGTTAATTCCGACACCAAAAAAAATGTTATGCTTCAATATTTGCTTGCAGGCTTAGTCATGGGCGTTGGATTTTCTGTACGTTTTCAAACTAGTTTATTTATTGGTGGTACAGGTTTAGTTTTGTTATTCCAAAAAAAGTGGAAAGAAGCTATTATTTTTGGTATAGGCTCTATCTTTTCAATTATTGTAATTCAAGGCATTGTTGATATCTTTATTTGGGGACGTCCTTTTGCTGAACTTACTGAGTATATTAAATATAACATTGCACATAAAACCGATTATGGTACAAATCGTTGGTATATGTATTTTACGGTTTTAATGGGAATGATTATTCCTCCGATTGGAGTTTTTTTGTTTTTTGGTTGGTTCCGTACATGGAAAAAGTACACAATACTTTTTTTGCCAAGCTTCTTATTTTTCTTATTTCACACCCTTTTCCCAAACAAACAAGAACGATTTATTTTGACAATTATACCTTTTGTTATTATTGCAGGATTTATCGGGTGGAATGAATTTGTTGACAAATCAAAATTTTGGAAGAAAAATAAAAGGTTATTAAAAGCATGTTTTGTTTTTTTCTGGATTATCAATCTTTTGGTTTTACCATTTGTATCAACAACATATAGTAAGCAATCAAGAGTTGAAGCAATGGTATATCTTTCAAGATATAAGAATATTAATTCAATAATTTGTGAAGATTCTAACAGAAACGGTGTTACAATGTTGCCCATGTTTTATTTGGGTCAATGGATTAATATGTACAACATACCAAAATGTACAGATTGTGATTCAACAAAGATGCATAGTTTGAAAAGAGTGTCCAGATACGTTCATGCAATTTATTCACCAAAATATCTCACTCAATTAAGTAAAGAAGAACAACCAAATTTTGTTTTGTTTTTTGATGATAGAAATCTTGAAAAAAGAATAGAAAATATCAAAAAATATTATCCAAAATTAACTTACGAGACAACAATACTACCAAGTTTTGTTGATAGAGTGATGCGTAAGCTAAATCCTTCAAATGTAAACCAAATAATTTATATATATAAAACAAATTCATAACAAATATTTTAATGCAAAAATTATTATCATTAATTGTATTAATATTTTTTATTGTCATTAATAGCTGCAAAAAGGATGATTTTATCACTAACTCAGGTGAAGTAATTAAAAAGGAATTTTTACTTGATGATTTTACACAACTTGAGATTAATAAATATTTTAATGTTTATATTTCTGATGATACAATAAATAAAATTATAATTGAGGGTGGTGAAAATCTATTAGCAAATATTGAAACAAAAATTCAGGATTCTAAATTAACAATTAATAATAACAATAAATTATATTGGCTAAAAAAATATGATAAAATAAATATATATTTATCAACAAGCTCACTATGTAAAATTATTATTAAAGAACCATCAAACGTTTTTTCCACAAATTGCATAAAAAGAAATTCTTTTGATATTGAGGTGCGTCCCGACATTTCAACAGTTAATGTTAATGTAGATTGTAATAAATTTTCGTTAAGAATATACGACTGCACAGGTAATTTTATTGTCAAAGGAAAAACAAACGATTGTTTTATTTATTCACGTGGCACCGCTGTTGTTCATGCCGATTGTTTGTTTTCAAATAATGTAGATATTACAAATTGTTCAACCGGTGATATTTATATTAATGCAACCGAAAAAATAGTTTACAGCATTATTCGTAACGGGAATATTTATTATTTAGGAAATGCAGATGATATACAAGGTAAGGTTTCATCATCAGGCAAATTGATAAAATTGTAATTTTATATGAGTTGTAAAAAGATAATAATTTTTGTGTTGTCATTATTTTTTTATGAATTAATTCAATCACAACCAACTAATGATTTTTTTAATGATGTTAATATAGAATTTAATTATCATAATGGATTTTTATATGCCCATCATTCATCAATAGCATATTTAACACAAAGTTATATTAACGGTTATGATATTAAAATAGGTAAATCTACAAATGGTGAGCATTTATGGGAGCAATTATATAGATACCCTGAATTAGGAATAGGATTTTATAACTCAAATCTCGGTAATTCAGACGTTTTTGGTAATGTTGATGCAATTTATTCATACATAAATGTGCCAATCATAAAAAAACAAAAAATTAGTTTTAATTATAATTTTGCAATTGGGATTGCTTATTTACGACACTGTTTTAATGTTAGTAACAATTATAATAATATTGCAATAGGTTCAAAAGTTAATGCTTATCTTAATTTTGATTTAGATTTTAAATTAAAAGTTATTAACCGGTTATATTTAATAAATGGACTTGGCTTCACACATTTTTCAAATGGTGCAGTAAAAAAGCCAAACCTTGGATTAAACTTACTTACATACCAAGTAGGATTAAAATATTTTTTAAATAAGGATAGAAAAGAATTGATACATAATAAAATTTCTAAAATAGAACGTAAAAATGAATATTCAATAATTTTATCAGGAGGCATCAAAGGAATATCGCCACCCGGAGGTAAAATGTATCCGACATCCTCAATTTCGTTTAATGGTTACAGATATTTGAATTTAAAACAAAAAGTAGGCATAGGGCTTGATGTGTTTTATGACAATTCAATTGACATGACGTTAAAAATGAATAATAACGGCACTTTAAAGGATATAGAAAATAAACAGATTGATTTATATAGCTCAGGTATTCATTTATCACATGACTTGGTTTTTAATAAAGTATCGTTTACTACACAACTTGGTTATTATTTATATTCAAAATTAGATAGAGATTTCTATAGTAGATTAGGGTTTAATTATAAATTATCAGAAAAATTTTTATTAAATTTAACTTTAAAAACTCACTGGGGAAAGGCTGATTTTATTGAGTTTGGGATTGGTTATTGTTTTAATTGAAATTTAAAACATAAAATAATATGAAAATACAAAAAAAAATTATATTTTTATGTTTTGTAAAAATAATAGGAAAAGAATATGAGCGAAAATAGTTTAAATTTTATCAAAACAGTTTTGTCATTACACGATGAAATGGCAACAAATGGCTTCTCATTAGTTTATGAAGGGGAATTTAGTCATCAGATAATGAAGATGTTTACTTCAATGGCTGAAAAAGATATGGATAAAGCTAACGAAGAAAAAGCAGTAAAACGTAAAGTTTTTCATGTAATGGTTGAATGCCTCCAAAATATGACAAAACATTCAGACGATTATGATGAGGACGATAAAATTGGGAATGGTCTTTTTATTGTAGGGAAGAAAGAAGGTATATGGAATGTTATTACAGCAAACAGAATTAGTAAGATTAAAATTGACGATTTACGATTAATGATTGATACAATTAATTCAATGTCAAAAGAAGAATTGACTAAGCTCTATAAAAAACAAATTAAAGAAGGAGTTTTGTCAGATAAGGGAGGTGCAGGTTTAGGATTAATTGATATTGCACGTAAAACAGGACAACAATTAGATTATCAGTTTTTACCTCTTGACAATGATGACTATTTCTTTTTATTAAAAGTAAAAGTTATGACCACAGTGAGAGCAAAATAAAAAAAAGCCGCATTAAGCGGCTTTTTTTTATTTTACTTTAGCCATTTTTTTAAAATCTTTTGCAAGTAATCCTTCCGGTTTTTTATCAGAAATCATATGAAAGCTAAAATAATATAATTTAGCATCATTTGCCCCGAGAATAGTATTGTAACAACGAGCTTTTCTTTTACTGTGTTCAGGTCCGACTTTATGTAATATAACAGCATCATTGTCGTGATTGTCAATAACTTGTTTTATTTCATCGCGAGTAACAATTTTAACATTGTATGGATATATTTTTTTAATTTTTGATAGAGTATTCACTTCTTCAGCTAAATCGTTTTTGGTAACATATAAAGTTTTATTATGAATGTTCGAAGTGTTTTTATTATAATATCTAATAATATTAGAAGATTTAAGTTCAGGATGTTCGCTGGTTAATTTTATGTGACTTTGAATAAACCGAACAATTAGTCCCATTTTATAATTATATACGTCTTCGTCAACATCAACATACGAAACAGGTACTGAACATAAATCAGGCATCTGTCTTATAAATTTATATTTTCCGCCTAACTCTAAACTCAAAAAATTATATTGTGCGCGTGTCTTATCTTTATTAAAATATACTTTATGGAAGATTAAAAAAGAATATGAAGTATCCATTCTAACTTTTTCAAATTCCTTACCACCAAATGTAACAAGCTCATAATCAGTTAAATTCCAGTGTTTCCCAATGGTTTCTTTAATAATAGAGTTATACTCAAGCAAAGGATTATTTTCAAGCACAACATAAGTTTTAGTTCTAAAAAAGTGTTCAATTTGTTCATGTGTTCCAACTGTTTGTTGTGAAAAACTATTGCTAAAATTTAGAAGCAGAATAACCAAAATCGCAAGGCTGTTAATTAGTTTCGTGCTTTTTTTTAAGTTATTGAATACACATTTGTTTTTCATAATAATTTTTTTTAAGATTAATTAATTAATAGGTAAATATAAGGGATGTTTTTTATTATATTTCCTTAAATATAAAAATTTTAATTGTTTTTGTTTCTTTTTCTTCAATGAATTATACTCATCGTAAATTTTTTCATCTCTCATCAACATAATAAGAATATTTTCAGAAGTATATTCTAAAATTTTTCCGGTTTCAAAATCTAAAATATATTGTTTTGTTTCTATACTTGTTCTCGAACTAGGAACTGCGTTGTAATAATATGAATATGAATAAGGATTGTTGTATCCTTGTTCATAAACAGTCATTGTTGCAACAAAATGACAAATACTTCCAATAATAGGTATTCTGTCAAAATCATCGCCCCAGTTTATATATAAAGTACCATTACGGCTATATCCCCATATTTTATTTGTTAAAACTTCTTGTTTAAGTCTATATTTATCAATGTATTCAATTTTTTTGTTAAGAAATAGTTTGTCAAAAAAATTGATGTTATTGTAATTAATATTTGATATTATTCTTGATTTTGGAATAGGTTTGTTTTGTTTTACTTGAAGAAAATTTAAGAATATACCATCTCTAAATTTAAAATTTGGAGTATATTTAACTAATTTTGTAGTATCATTTTGTGCATAAAGTGTCGTAATATTTAAAAACACACAGATAATCAGATATTTAAAGATTTTATTTTTTTTCATTTGTTATTATAAGTTTCAGAAATAAATATAATAAAAAAATGTAAAATAGGCTAATTTTATTTTAAATTGATTTACTTTTACTTAGTTAAATGTATTAAAATTTCTTTAAAAATGAATACAATTATTAACATTAATTTAGAACAATTTGTAACTGAATGGTTAATTAAATTAGGTTTAGGTGATAATTTTGTTATGCCTGTAAGATTAATAATTATATCAACAATAGTCATCTTATTTGCGTTTATATCATATATTATTGCTGAGAAAATAATTGTTGCATTTATTGGGAAACTTGTAAAAAAAAGTAAGAATAAATGGGATGATATATTATTTGAGAAAAAAGTTTTTAGACGTTTAGCTCAAATTGCACCTGCGTTTGTAATTTATTATGCAACAGTTACCTTTCTATTTGATTATCCCACAATAGTATCTGTTGTAAAATCCATTATTTATATTTATCTCATAATTATGGGTTTAAGTATAATAAATGTTTTTCTCGATACAATTTATCAGATATATATAAGCTCTACAGTTGCAAAGAATAGACCTATTAAAGGATTAATTCAATCAATAAAAATATTTATATATTTTACTGCAATAATTTTAACATTCTCAATTTTATTAGGCAAATCACCACAAACACTTTTGACAGGTTTAGGCGCATTAGCAGCTGTTTTAATGTTAGTTTTTAAAGATACAATTTTAGGTTTTGTTTCAAGTATTCAACTTTCGGCTAATGATATGGTCAAAGTTGGAGATTGGATATCTATGCCGTCGCATCATGCCGATGGAGTTGTTACTGAAATAAATCTTAATACTGCTAAGGTGCAAAATTGGGATAAAACAATTAGTACTATACCTACTTATGCGTTAGTAACCGAATCGTTTAACAACTGGAAAGGTATGGAGCAGTCAGGAGGACGCAGAATTAAACGTTCAATTAACATTGATATGAAGAGTATTAAATTTTGTACAAAAGATATGCTTAATAAATTCAGTAAAATTCAATTATTAACGTCATATATTAATAAAAAACAAAAAGAATTAGATGAATTTAACAAGAAAAATAATGTTGACGATTCTGTGCTTGTTAATGGGAGACGATTAACAAACATTGGTATTTTTAGAAAATATGTTGAAGAATATTTAAAGCAAGAGCCTAATATTCACAACGATATGACTTTTTTGGTTCGTCAATTACAACCAACAGAAAAAGGAATTCCAATTGAAATATATGTCTTTAGTAAAAGTCAGGAATGGGCTAAATATGAAGCAATTCAATCCGATATTTTTGACCATGTTTTAGCTATTGTTCCTGAATTTGAGCTGAATATTTTTCAAAATCCGACAGGTAGCGATTTTCAAAAAATTATTAAGTAATTTAGTATCATTGTTCTAAAAAAGTTTAAATTTGTATTGTTAATTAACTTTCGTTAAAAAATATATTATCTATTAATTAAAAATTTATGTTTAACTAAAAGTAAGGATGAGTTTTCTATAAGATAGATATTTTTCATCCAAACTTAAAAAAAAATTAAATAATGAAAAAGTTTATTTTTACAACGGTTATTTTATTGTTTTTTGCAAATTTTATTATAGCACAACAAAAACAAGCTACTATTTCTTTTAAAACAACTCAACATGATTTTGGTAAAATAAAAGAATTAGCAGGTGTTGTAACCTATAAATTTAGTTTTACAAATACCGGGAGTGAGCCATTAGTTATTGAACGAGTTAAAGCATCTTGCGGTTGCACTTCTACCGATTGGACAAAAAAACCTATTCCTGCGGGCGGGAAAGGTTTTGTAGCTGCTACTTATAATCCGAAAAATCGTCCGGGTAGATTTTCAAAATCAGTTTCTGTTACAACTAATAGTGAACGTAAAACAAATGTTTTAAGAATAACGGGTGAAGTAATTCCTAAACCCCGCACTATTGAAGATGATTATCCTTTTGCGATGGGTAAACTAAGAGTAAAAACTAACCATGTTGCTTTTATGAAAATAAAAAATACTGAGATTAAAACAAAGGAAGATCCAATTGTTAATACTTCATCTGAACTAATGAAAGTTACTTTTAAAAATGTTCCTGCCCACCTGAAATTTGAAGTTGTTCCACAAACACTTAAACCTAATGAAAAAGGACTTATAAAAGCAACCTATGATGCAACAATCAGACATGATTGGGGTTTTCTTATCGACAGAGTTGAGATTCTTGTTAATGGTGAACGCGTGTCGAAGAATCGTTTATCAATTAGTTCTACAATAGAAGAAGATTTTTCAAAATTTACACCCGAACAACTTAAGAATGCACCTTCTATTGAATTTGGCGAAAGAGTTTTCAATTTTGGTACGATTAATCAAGGAAATAAAGTTGAGCATGAATTTTCATATAAGAATATTGGTAAAAGTGATTTAATTATTCACAAAACTAAAGCAAGTTGTGGATGCACTGCAATAAATTCAAATAAAACAATAATTAAAAAAGGTAAACAAGGTGTTATTAAGGTTATATTTAATTCAAGAGGGAAACGCAATAAACAAAATAAAACAATAACTATTATTGCAAATGATCCGAAACACCCTACTACTGTTTTAAAAATAACAGGTTTTGTTAATACTCCTCCTGCCAAAAAATAGTGTATTATATTAGATTTATTTTAGTGTGTCTTTTTTTGAGACACACTTTTTTTTTATTATTTATATTGGAATATTAAAATTTTAATAAGATATTTATAGATGAGTCCACTTTGAAACAATTTCTATCCGATTAGCGTTCCGCCAGCTGGCGGACTGACGTACAGTCTTATAGCTTTTAGTCTTCCGCCCGCCAGTTGGCGGGTTAACCACTTATCGGCTTTTCGGAGCGGACTCATAGATATTAAATTTTTTTAATCTGAAACGGGACATAGGCACAACCTACGCCTAACTGCATAATATTTATAGAACAACAATAATATTTAATTTTAACATTTTTAGTTTATTTTTTAGAAAAAGATTAATTTTATACTTATTACATTTTTTATAATGTTTATAGAAATCAAGATAAATGAATAAAAATAAAAAAAGTGCACTTAAGGTCAATAAAGGAATAAAGCAGCCGTCTTCGGTTAATAAAGATGCAGTAAAAAAAATTAAATTAAGAAGGAAACAAGAATATTCGGTTTCTGATTATGTTGAAGGGATTATTAAAGGAGATCGTAGCATATTAAGTCAGGCAATTACATTAATTGAGAGCTCATTACCAAGACATCAAGTAAATGCACAAGAAATAATAAAGAGATGTTTGCCATATTCGGGTAATTCAATACGTATAGGAATTACAGGAGTGCCGGGAGTTGGTAAAAGCACTTTTATTGAAGCAATTGGTAAAAAAATTACAGAAAAAGGCAGCAAATTAGCTGTTTTGGCAATCGACCCAAGTAGCGAGCGATCAAAAGGAAGTATTTTAGGCGATAAAACCAGAATGGAAGCACTTTCAACTGACGAAAATGCTTATATTCGACCTTCTCCTTCTGCAGGTTCGCTTGGTGGTGTTGCCCGCAAAACACGCGAAACAGTTGTGCTTTGCGAAGCTGCCGGTTTTGACACAATTTTTATTGAGACTGTAGGAGTAGGTCAATCTGAAACTGCTGTACACTCAATGGTTGATTTTTTTCTTTTACTTATGTTGGCCGGTGCCGGTGATGAGTTGCAAGGTATGAAACGCGGCATTATAGAAATGGCTGATGCTATTGCAATTAATAAAGCTGATGGAACGAATATTAATAAAGCAAATTTGGCAAAAGTAGAATATCAAAATGCTTTACATTTATATCCGCCAAAAAATTCAAACTGGATACCTAAAGTTGTTACATGCTCTGCCATTACCAACCATGCTATAGATGATATTTGGAATATGATACAAGATTATTATAAACTTACAAATGAAAATAACTATTTTAAGAATAACAGAAGAGAACAGTCAAAATATTGGATGTACGAAACAATTAACAATAATTTAAAATTTAATTTTTATAATGATTCCAATATTATAAATAAACTTAAACTATTAGAACAAAAGGTGTTGATTGGAGAAATAAGTTCTTTTTATGCAGCAAAAATTTTATTAGATGATTATTTTAATTATCGATAAAAATTGTTTATATATTGACGAAATTTATTACTTTTATTACAAATTAGTTATACACACTATGGAAATAATTTCAATATTCACTTTTGTAAATATTCATTATATGCTTTTAAAATATACATTTTAATAAGAGATTGATATGGTATATTAAACTTATTTGCTCTCACTTTAATTTTTTCAAATAAATCAAAAGGAATAGTTAAAGAAATTTTTTTGGTTGTTTTTTTCAGATTAGTAAATTTAGTATTTCTCGCTTTATCCCAGTTTATATATTCAAAACAATCTGATTTACTCCAAAATTCAAATTCTTCTGCTTCATTTTTAAATTCAGGTATTTTTTTTAAATTTTCCATAATGCATTTTTTCTTTTTTGTTCATTTTCCTTGCTGATATTACTCTTATTTTTTTGTTCCTAATTGTAAATACTACCCATTATTGTTTGTTTTTTGAGTTTATAATTTACTGTTTTCAACAAAATTTTGTATGAATCTTTAATTATAAAATTTAAAAATTATTGTTTTTTTAATTATTTTTACAAAAAATGCAATAAATCATGAATGGCGTTAATAAATATTTACAGATTCTAACCGAATTTGCTGAAAAAAAATTAAATGTGCAATTTAAAGTCGACAAATTGAAATATGACAATTTCGGTTTAGTTAATTCATATCTAATTTACCAATCAATTAAAGATAAAAAAATAAAAAAAAATACACTAATTTATTTGCCGGATAAATATCACGAAATGCACCCATGCAAAGTCATTTTTTTAATAAACATTGATACAATGTTTTGTAGTGAACTGCTTGCATACACATATATGCAACTTGGACACTAACAATTATTCATCCTTCAAATAGTTATTTTCCTGCTGATTTTTCTGATAAATTATCAGTAGGTTTATTAAAAAGAGCATGGCTTGGAAACGAAATAATGTTAAATGTAAGTGTAAATAATGAAATCAATTAATACAGAAATACGCGAGAAATATAAAAAGCATCTTATTGAAATTAATTTAAATAAATTAAATATTAAACTTATTTTAGGTTTATTAATATTGTTATATTTTGTTTTTTCTGATTTATACTTAAGGCATAATATTTTAGCCTTTTATACACGAATATTACCGGCAAGTTTATGTGTTTTATTACTTGTTATTAATTTAACAACAAAAAAATATAAATTTTATAAAGCTAAATTATACAATATTTTTTTAATCAGCCTTCCTTTAATGATGTTTGGGAAATGCATCCTTCATTTAAATGAAAACAGTTTAGCATCTTCTGTTGCTGGTACAATTTTAATAATTTTTATTATTTCTTTAGAGATAAAAACAAATTTGCGAAATACCATAATAATATATACAGTTCCGGTAATTATTTTTGTATCTGTTTTGTTTTTATTTTTTAAATTGAATAGTGAACAATTCCTCACATTATCAAACATATACCCTATTATTATTTTAGGTTTTACATTTAACAGAATTCAAGATAATTTAAGAAATAAATCATTTACGGCAAATTATTTATTAGATATTGAGAAAAACAGAGTAACACAACTGTACGAAAAAACACTAACACAAAATGAAAAAATTCAGAAGTATGCTAATAAATTAAAAAAAACGAATGACACAAAAAATCAGTTTTTCTCAATTATTTCTCACGATTTAAAAAATGCTTTTAATGGAATTTTAGGTTATAGTCGATTACTGAAATTAGGGCTAAATAAATTTAGTTCCGAACAAATTGAACAGCATATTAATAGAATTAATGAGTCCTCAGAACAAACATACAATTTGTTAATAAATTTATTAGATTGGTCTCGTGTGCAGTCTGATAAAATAGAGTATAAGCCTGAAAAGTTATTATTAAATCAAGTAATAACTGATAATATTAAATTATTTAAACTTCAGTGCGAAGAAAAAGCGATTTCACTGATTTTTAATCACGAAACAGATATTTTTATATTTGCCGATTTATATATGCTTAGTACCATATTACGGAATTTGATTTCTAACGCAATAAAATTTACAAAATCCGGGAAAATAATATTGAATATTAAAAAAGAAACAGATTATTGTAAAGTATCAGTTCAAGATGAAGGTATTGGTATTTCTCAAGAAAATTTGAATAATTTATTTAAAATAGATAAGAAAAAATACACAACCGGCACAAATGGAGAAACGGGAACAGGAATAGGATTAAGCCTTTGTAAAGAATTTGTTGAGAAAAATAAAGGTAAAATATTTGTTGAAAGTGTTATAAATAAAGGAAGCATATTTACATTTACAGTACCATACTAATTAACCTGTTTTATTCATACAAAAACATAGTGAATTGTATGAATCCCAATTCTCGGGATTGGGATTTCTTAATCGCAAAAAATTCATGAACAGCGAAGTCCTCAACGAAGTTAATTTTCCGGGTTAATCCGGACTCATTTAATTGACCCTACTCAAAACTAACCACAGTAATACCCGAACCGCCAAATTCAACATGTTCGTCCCTGTACGATTTAATTAAATTTACAGTGTGAAGATACTCCCTTATAATCTGTCGCAAAACACCATTACCTTTGCCATGCAATATTTTCACTTCTTTAATATTTAACATTATTGCCTCGTCAATATAATGCATAACAATTTGCAATGCCTCATCTACTCTTTTGCCTCGCACATCAAGCCCTGTCTTAAAATTTAATCGTTTTTTATTATATTCTTCATTATAATTGGAAGTAGTATAACCTTTTTGCCGATTTATTCTTTTAAACTCATTTTTGCCGATTTTTTCAATTTTCTTTTTTTCTACCTGAGTTATCATATTTCCAAAAGCAACCATATAACTGTTCTGATTAAATTCAATCACCTCTCCAACTACATCATTCTGACCAGTTAATTTTACATTATCGCCAATATTAATTGTTTCATCTTCGATTTCTTTCTTAATATCATTATCAGCAATCTTAATGCGTTTCTTTATTTTTGTCAGATTATCAATCTTTTTGGCAATTACTTCATCTTTTTCGTTTTCACGATGTTTTACTTTGTCTTTATAACTTTCTAATTCTACACGAACCTGTTTGGTTCTTTCTTTCTCTGCATTGCTTTCTTTAATTTTTCTTATTGTATTCTCAATTATTTTGTTCGATTTAGACAATAACTGTTCGGCTTCAATATTAGCTTTACTAATTATTTGTTTTTTAATTTCAATAGATTGCTTCAGTTCTTCTTCTTGTTTTTGAATTAGCTCTTCTAATTTTTTTTCAGATTTACGGATTTTTCTTCTTTTATTTTCCCAGTAATTTTTATCACGAGCAATATCTTTTAAATGCTTATCAAAAAATATATGTTCAGTTCCGATTTTCTCTTTTGCAGAATTTAATATTTCTTCAGACAGTCCGATTTTTCTCGCAATCTCAAAGGCAAAAGAACTTCCCGGCTTACCAATTTCCAATTTAAAAAGCGGTTCTAACTTATTGTTATCAAATAACATGGCACCGTTAACAATTCCGTCGGCAGATGCTGCAAAATGCTTTAAGTTAGTATAATGAGTTGTCAACACTCCATAAGTTTGCAGAGAGTTTAATTTATTAAGAACAGCCTCAGCAATAGCACCACCTAACATTGGCTCTGTACCTGTACCAAACTCATCAATTAACACTAATGATTTAACATCAGCTTTCTTGGTAAAATATTTCATATTAATTAAATGAGAGCTATATGTACTTAAATCGTTTTCAATTGACTGCTCATCACCAATATCAATAAAAATATTGTTAAAAAGACCTATTTTTGATTTTTCATCAACAGGAACCAGCATTCCGCATTGTATCATATATTGTATTAAACCAACGGTTTTTAAGCAAACCGATTTACCGCCGGCATTTGGACCCGAAATAAGTATAATCCTCTGCTTATCAGATAAATAAATATCCAAAGGAACAACTATTTTCTTGTCTTTTTTAAACGATAAGTATAATAAAGGATGTCGTGCTTTTATCAAATCAATTATCTGCTCATTGCTAAAAGTTGGCAATACCGATTCGGTTTTTATTGCAAACATAGCTTTAGCACGAATAAAATCAATTATTCCCAAAAAATTATATGCTAAAAAAAGTTCATCTAAATATGGTCGAATAGAATCGGTAAACTCAATTAGAATTTTAATTATTTCGCGTCGTTCGGCATATTCCAGTTCTTTTATTTTGTTGTTTAGCTCAACAATTTCGGCAGGTTCAATAAATGAAGTTTTCCCTGTTGAAGATTCATCGTGAACAATTCCCGGTACTTTTCGTTTATTTGCTGATTTAATTGGAATAACAGCACGACCATCGCGAACAGTTAATGAAACATTATCGTCAACAAAACTCTGTGTTTGAGCTTTTTTTAAAATCCTCAACATTTGCTTATTAACATTCGACTGTGTATCAATAAGTTCTCTTCGTATCGTTGATAGTTCCGGTGAAGCATTATTTTTTATCTTGCCGTGATTATTTATAATCTTATCAATTGAATCAATTATGTAGGGATAAATGTTAATATCTTTGGTTAGTATTTTTAAATAAGGGTATTTATTTTCGTCATCATTTTTAAAAAAATTAAGAATAGCCTTAATAGTTAATAGCGAACGCCTTAAATCGAACAATTCATTTTGCTCAAGATAAACACCCTGTACTTTAGCTTTTTTTAAATATTGAGTTACGTCAATATAATTGTCTGCAGGAAAATCATCTCTATTTAAACAAATAGCTTTAAACTCATTAACCTGATGAATAAGAATATTAATTTGCCGGAAATCATTTGAAAAGGAAAAATGTTCAACTCTTTCTTTACCTATAGCACCCAAACAGAAGCTTTTGAGCATCTCTCTTATCTTATCAAAACCTATCTTATTTTCAAAATTCTTTGGATATATCACCTTTATCTAAATTATAAAAACTTTACAAAGTTAATTAGTATCTGTAAAAAAATCCTAAAATACTTAATATTATTGAAATACTGTTAATTAATATACTCTGCTTCGTAATAATTTGAGCTAATTTTACTATAAAACAATTATAATTTTAATATATAGTCATTAATTTATTGATTGTCTTAAATTGTCAATAAAACTAAATGACGGCGAAGCCAAATGACCCCGTGAAATATTGCTTCGCATTTCACAGGGCAGGCAGCGAAGCTAAATGACCCAGTGAAATATTGCTTCGCAATTCCACGGGGCAGGCAAATTATATTACGGCTCTACTGAGCTTGCCGAAGTGCAAAATATAACCTCTCAAAGTATAACAAATAACTAATCTTAATATTACCTTTGCAAAAAATTCGTAATTCTAAAATCTAAAATCTAAATTCTAAAATTCCTATTATGCTTAATATCAGTTTATTAGAATGGCTTGGATATGCAGCTTCAGTTATTGTTGTAGTATCAATGTTAATGAATTCAATTGTTAAACTCAGATGGTTTAACCTAATTGGTGCTGCATTGTTTTCAACTTACGGGTTTTTAATTTCAGCCATGCCTGTAGGTATGTTAAACCTTTTTGTTGTTTTAGCCGATGCTTACTACATTTACAAAATGTATAACAAAAAAGAATATTTTAGAATATTAGAGATACGAAGAGAAAACTATTATCTGTTAGATTTTATAAATTATTATAAAAAAGATGTTCTTAAATTCTTTCCAAAATTTGAATATGTCGAAGGTATGAATACTATAACATGTTTAATATTACGAGACATGGCAGTTGCAGGTGTTTTTTTAGCTCGTGAATATGGCGAAAAAACTCTTTTTATCGGCTTAGATTATGTTATTCCTCAATACAGAGACTTAAAATTAGGCAGGTATGTTTTTGAAGAGAATAAAGATTATTTCATTAGTAAAGGCTACAATAAATTATGCACTATATCACAAAATGAAAAACACAGCAGATACCTGAAAAAAATGGGGTTTGCTGTTAAAAACATTAATGATGAAAAACACTTTGTTAAATATCTATGAGTCCACTGTGAAAACTAAAATTATTAATTTTTAGCCGATTAGCGGTTTTGTAATAGACTGATGTACATGCTTATAACCCCAATCCTCCGTCAGCTGACGGATTAACCGCTTATCGGCTTTTCGGAGTGGATTCATCTATGAGTCCATTACTAAAAGTCAAAAAAGCCGTTATTGCGAACTGTCTTTAATAATTAATGACGTACTTAGTGTCTGAAAGAAAACTCTGAAATATAGAATATTATTGCGATACAACTTATTTTACAGATTGAATATATTGTTAGATTGTTCTATTGTTAAATTGTTAATGTTAAGATATAAGGGCAATTATTATAACAATTTAACAATTTGATTCATTCAAAGAATAAATTTTCATCTATTTTAAGTATAGTACACATTAC
>JAUVJB010000026.1 GCA_030592465.1 Bacteroidota bacterium
ACTCATTAGTAAGACATCCAATGACTACTCGCTCTTTCGGATTTACAGTCCGAAAGAGCGATGAACGAAATGAAGCAATCTGTAAATTAAAAGATTGCTTCGCCTGTCTGTACCTGTCAGCACGCAGACAGGTCGTTTTTCTTTATAATTGGCTTTTTTGACTTTTCGTGCAGAAACTACATTCATTATGCATGAAAAACTAATAATGGTATGTTAGTATGGTAAAGTAGTTGTTTTGTTCTACTTGGGTTTAAGTTAAATAGTTTAGTTATTATATCTCTTTTATGCGTAATAATTGAGACAATATTTATGTTTTTGTCAATAATAAATTTGTCAAATGCATTTAAAAAATCTTCATCTTGAATAATATCACATTCAAGATGAAGTGTTTTATAAATTTTATTAAAATATTCTTTTAAACCTTGCATTTTGACTTTACACCATGATGTGTTTTCTCCTTTTCCGACATGTAAACAATAAATATTAGGATTAAGGGGACTTACGATTGAAATAAGCTTATTAATTGATAGAAAGTCGGTATCATCAAAATCAGTAACATACATAATATTCTGAATTGTATTAATACTGTTAAAAGTTGATTTTTTTTGTATTGCCAAAACCGGAACTTGTGCATATTCAATTATTTTAGCAGTAATACTACCAAAAATGTCTCCCGGTTTATTTGATTTTCCTTTTGTTCCCATTATGATTAACCCCGGATTATATTCTTCGGTAAAATTTAAGATTTCATCTTCGGCAAAGCCGTTTGTTAAGATATAATCAATTTTAATGTCATTAATATTATCTTTTTTTAGTTTATCTTTTAAGTCGGATTGAATGTTGTCGAGTTGTTTAATTGCATCAACTTTAAGTTTTTTTAAGGCTTGAGTAATATTTGGTTGAGTTGCATAAACAGCAGTAATTGGTGCTGCCTGAAATTCAGGTGAATTTAACGAATAAAATATTTTTATTTCAGCTTTTAATTTTTTTGCAAGACCCAAAGCATATAAACAAGCATTATTAGAATAATCAGAAAAATCAATTGGTACTAAAATTTTTTTTATTGTAGTCAATTGTTGTTTCTGTAGATAATAATCATAATCCTGATTTATTTTAATCATTATTTTAAGAGCATTTTCAACATCATTTTCATCAATTCTAATCTTAACACCACTTGATACATCGGGTTGAATAAGATTAACATTTTTCAAATAACATGTAATACCGGCAGCTTCAAGGCGTCCTTTTATTATCTCTGCACGAGAGTAATTATATGTTGCTATTGTAACTAATTTATTTTCCACAATGTTTTATTTTATGTGTTAATTTAATTTTATTAAAAGGTACAAAAAAAATGATAAAATTCAAATTTTATAAGGAATAATTTTTGAGGAAAATGAAAAAAAAAATAATATCAAAAGTATTTTTAAATAAGAATGAGTTCAGTCTAAAAAGGTAAAAAAGTACGTCATTGCGAGGAACGAAGCAATCTATGTCTCTGTATTTCAGACGATTGAGATTTCCTCTCCGCCAGCTGGCGGATCGCAATGACGAAAGCACCCTTTTTATACTGAACTCAAGAATGTTATTATTTTATTTATAATGATATTGATTTGAACCGCAAGTCATGGCATGGATTTATTGATAATCATCAAATTAATTACAATTTACCGGTATCTGTATAAATTAACCATACCACAGCTAATTGCTTAATTCGTCAGCTGACGAAATAAAAATTCATCGCCGGTTTAAGTTTGTAACTTAAACCATTTTATTCTTGCTTAACCTGATTAAGTTACAAACTTAATCAATGTTAAAAAGTTTCCAGCTGAATATTCTTTTTGGAAACAAAGTGTGGCGAAAAGTGATGTGTGAATTTTTTCTAATGTCTTTAACTACTTCATAATCAAAGTGTTTAATAATCTTACTTAGAATAAAATTTTTAATTACAAAAGAAGAAGTGTCAATTTTTGAAACAGGTAAAACTTTTGGAGAGGTTCCTGTTAAAAATGCAGAATCAAACTTATTTATTTCTTTATAAGAAATTTTTTTCTCAACAATCTTAAAATTGAGTGTTTTGCAAATATTAATAATGTGTTTTCGGGTAATACCGGGCAGAACGTCTTCAACAGGCGGTGTATAGACATGATTATCTTTAATAAAAAAAATGTTAGAACGGCTTCCCTCGGTAATATATCCATTTTTATCGACGAGTATTGCCTCATAAACCCTGTTTGCTCTAATTAATTTATTTGTTGCATAGTGAAGTATTCTATTTTTGATTTTAGCATTAGGATTTTCTCTTTCTGCAAAATGCAATAATGTTGATACTCCCTTTCTATAATTGGAACGTTTGGGATATTTATGCTTTATAAAATAAGCGGCAAAAATATTATTGTCTGAAAAATTAAAGATAACTTCTACATTGCCATTTCTTATTTTATTTACATCAATAAGTTTTAAAATTTTATATTTAATAGTATTATTATCTAACCATAAGGTTAAATTTGCTAATTTAGCACTGTTTTGAAGTCTTTCTACATGTTCTTCAAAAAATAAAGGTACTCCTTTAATTATTCTTATAACATCGTAAACAGATTCTCCTTTTGAAACTATGCTAATATCAAAATTTTCACAATCAATAAATTGATTATTTAAAATAAATAGTTTGCACGAACAATCACTCATAAATATAAATATCTGTTAATAAATCATTTATTAGACATTATTTTAAGTATTAATTTATCTGTTTCGTGCATACCATCTGTAGCAATTTTAGATATATTGATTATTGTTTTTTCTACGTCATCATCAATAATACCATCGCTTTTAGGTGTTGCAGTATCATCAATTGACATTAATGCTGCCTGAATTGCAGAATTGACACCGGCAGAAACTTTTAAAGCACATGCCGGTTTTGCGCCGTCACATATCATGCCTACAATACCTCCTGCCATATTTTTAATTGAATAAACAATATTATTATATCCGCCGCCGAGAAGATAAGTAATACCGCAACTTGCTCCGATTGAAGCAGGAACAATACCGCATAATGCAGATAATTGTCCAATATTTTTTTTAATATGAATTGAAATTAAGTTACTCAATGCAAGTGCACGTATTAGTTGATCTTTTGATTTATTTAAACGCTCGGCTGTTACAATAACAGGCACAAATGTAGTAATGCCTTGATTGCCACTACCTGAGTTACTCATTGCAGGATATGGGCAACCTCCCATGCGAGCATCAGATGCAGCTGCTGTATATGCCATTGTGTGAGTTATTAATCCATTAAGTAAGATTTTTCGTTCAATATTTTTAAATACTTTCTTACCTACTTGTAATCCATAATCACCTTTTAGTCCTTCATTTGCAATTTTTTTATTCATCTCTGCACCTTCAAGCAAGAATTCAATATCATTGAGATTAACATTTGTTATGAAATCATATATTTTTTTTACACTCAGGTGAGTATCTGCTTGTTCTGAAGTTGTTTTAGTAGATGTTTCTTTTTCAAATATTGTAATTCCATTATGTTCAACTTTTACAATATTTGTGTGACGTTGCTCAATTATAACTTTAGAATAATCATTTTTATAATAACAGACAGCTTCAATATAAAGTTTATCGACATTTTCTTTAATATCAACACTTACTTTATTGTTATCAACCAACTGCTCAGACAGATTAATAGAATTTTTATTAATATTCTTTAATACTTCTAATCCTAATAACGAATTACCACAAGCAGCACCTAAAGCAGCAGCATAGTTTAAACCCTTAAACTTGGTTCCCGGAATAACCACTCCCATCCCATTTTTAAAAATATTGCCACTTACAAAAACTTCAATTCTGTCAGGTAAATTACATAGTGTTTCTTTAGCTTTTGCTGATGCCAGAGCTACTGCAATTGGTTCTGTACAGCCTAAAGCAGGAACTAATTCGCTTTTTAATAAATTTATAATATTTTGATATTCAGTATTTTGCATATTTTTAATAATTAACAATAATTTTGTCGCAATTTACAACTCATTTTAATAATTTATTATAAAATCAAATGTGTTAAATGACATTTTTTGATATATAGTGCCTGAACGAAAACTCTGTAATGTGTACTATACTTAAAATAGATGAAAATTTATTCTTTGAATGAATCAAATTGTTAAATGGCTAAATTGTTATAATAATTGCCCTTATATCTTAAAATTAACAATCCGCCGGCAGTCGCACAAGATTTAACAATAGAACAATCTAACAATATATTTACCCTGATGAAATAATTTTGCTTTGCAAAATTGCTTCGCATTTCACAGGGTGAAACCTGTAAAATAAGTTGTATCGCAATAATATTCTATATTTTAGAGTTTTCTTTCTGACACTATATATTGCTTGCGACATTTATCAAAACCTTTAAATCCGGCAGATTTGTACAGCAACATGTTGTAAAAAAACTTTTCAACGTGTTATTTAACTTTTCCAAAGTTTCAAACTTTGGAATTTTTTTTTGCTTCTACTTTCTTAGACGTTTTTATCCGCCGGTAGTCGGACACGTGTCCGCAGGCTGCGGACGATGAAAAGTCTAAAAAAAACACTTAAAAATGTGCGAAGGACTTTTCCCTAAGTCATCGGTTGAATAATTATAAATCAACACTTTAATATTTTTTTTAGTAGAAGTCATCCGATGACTCCTACCCTTTCGAATTACCCTGCTCTTTCAAATATGTAATCTGAAAGCCTAAATATTAACGAATTACAATTCTTTAGGATTGCAAATCCAAAAGAACGAGGGGCACAAGCGAGACACTTTCGCCATTTATGGAATTTCTAATTTCAAACTGTAAACGGTTACAATTTAACCATATAACCATAAAACAATAGGATGTTTCAAAATTAAATTGATATGATACTACTAATTATCAAACCAGCTTTGTTGTTTTCTGAATTTTAAATCTTGTAAAATAGTTGATTTCACACCTATTTCTAAATTATAACTTTGTCTGAAACCAAATGGAATCCAATTAAAACGCATTACCCAACAATGAAGATCTCTTGTGATATTAACTGATGTATATGAAAAATCTTTATTAACAAAATCATAGCCTGAAGAAAAACCTACTTTCCATTTTTTTGTTAGACTAAAGTCTCCTCTAAAACTTAATGTTTGAACAATATTATTTGCTATCGAATCTGCTTTTACTCTATTGTTAACATAAAAATAAGTATTATTATAACTCAATGTGTACATTAAGTTAAGCGACCATGGGATGTTAAAATAATCATAGTTATTATAGTCATCGTTATTAAACATAATACTTTTATCGGGATTATTTGGATTTGTTGTTTCTTGTTTATCCTTTTTAAATAATTTCGGGCTTAAATTTAAATTAAATCCAAATCTCCAATTAGAATTCATAAAACGAGCAAGTCGATGATTTTCAGTCCATTCAAATTTATTAACATTTCTCATTACTCCCGTTGAATCTGCTTTTTGAATATATGGGTCAAGGTTTGCACTATAATTGACATCAAGGCGTTTAAGAAGTTTTGTTCGTCCGCTAATGCGTATTTTTGACCAATTTAATGAATCTGCCAACATATTATACGATGTTGAAAAAGTAAGATTTTCAATAAGAATAATTTTTTTTATTCCCGTAATAGTATCTTTTTTCGATTTGACTTTCATTTCAATATTATTACCAACATTAAAACTCACTAATCCGGACTTCCCTTTACCCGGCGCAGTATATATTCCATTGGCATATACTGAATATGTTTTAGTTGAATCCATTGGGTCGGTTTTATAATATCCCCATTTATTTTCGCTGAAATCGGGTCGGTAACTAAGTGTAACAGATGGAGTAACGCGATGACGTATAGCCTTTATAAACAATTTTTTGAATTGAAACATTCCATAAATCTGTGTGTTTATTGCGGCGTTGTAATTGTAATCAAAAACACGATTAAAGCCGCTTAAAGTATCGGTTACCAAGCTGGTGTCAGCTTCATTAATATACTTATTAAGGTAAGAGAAATACCAACGCTCGGTATAATTAACAGAAGGCGATGCTGTAAAATATTTTAATATTTTAAAAGAAGTACTTACCGGTATTTTATGAACTACTCCATATTTAAAATTATCTAAAGTTTTTTGAGTAAATAAGCTTGTGTCAATAATAGAAACTGTATTTTTTAGATTTGAAGAATAGTTAATACCAATTTTTTCAAACCACTTGGGTTTACCAAGATTATTTTTCAGCTTAAAAGGAAAAATCCTTTTCATCTTAAAAGTCATCTCAGGCAATGTGAGATTTACAATACTATCTGAGCTATTTTGAGAATGATTAAAGTTAGCAGAAAAATTAAAAGGAGTATTTGGAAATGTTTTGTTATAATGAATGCTTGATTGAGTTGTATTATTCAAATAAGCGGCAGTATTTGTTGAACTGAATTTGTCATAAGTAACAGAACCAAGATTAACATTAGCAGAAAAATTACTGTTAGGGCTTGCTTTAGGGTCTTGCGAGTGTGTCCACAAAATTTTATATTGTGTGGTTTTCATATAGTCACTTAAGCCTTTCTCACTAACAACTAAATCACTATAGCTAACATCAACATTACCTGTGTATTTATATCTTTTTTTATATCTTGATCTCACGTTTGACTGCCAGGTGCCTTTTGAATAAATGTCGCCTTTAACAGATAAATCAAAATAATCGCTTATACCAAAGTACCAGCCGCCATTTTTTAAAAAAAATCCTCTGCGTTTTTCTTCGCCGTAAGTAGGTATTAAGACACCTGATTTACGACTTTTTGTGTTGGGAAAAAAACCAAAAGGTATGCCAACAGGTAAAGGTATATCTTCAATAACCAAATAAGCAGGACCTGAAATAATTTTATCATCAGGAATAACTTTTGCTTTAGTTAAAGCAATATAAAAATGAGGGTGTTTTAAATCACAAGTGGTGTATTTACCATTTTTTACACAAATTTCGTTATTTGGTAATTTTTTAGTTGTTTCACTATGCAAAAAACCACCTGATTGTTTAGAAAAGACACCCTTAATAAGTCCTTTTTTTGTTTCAAAATTATAAATGATTTTTTCAGATTCAAATTCATCAGAGCCTTGTTTAAAAACCGGCTTGCCAACTATTTTACCAAGGCTGTCGAGAAGTCCTTTAGCAAAAACTTCATTTTTTTTTAAATCCAATTCAATGTAATCGGCATTTAGTTTTATATCTTTATAAGTTATTTGGGCATTTTTGAACAAATAAACTTTATTTGCCGATTTAGAAAAAATAACGGAATCATCAGCAGAATAATCAATTATAGCATCTATCTTATTTTTTGATTTATGTTTATCTTTATTTAATTTTAAAGAATCATGTTTTGAAGTACTTGCATCATAAATAAAACTTGTGTCATTTTTATTTATATATGACAAAGTATCGGTATTTTGCGCAAAACTTGGTAAAAATGCACAAATAAAAAATACAAAAACAAAAACTTTTTGTAGAAATTTTATAAGCAATTTAAAAATATTATTTTTGTGTAAAATTTGCTTCAAAACTAATTAAAAATTTATTTAGAAACATCATGTATAAGAATATTAACGTAATTTTTTTATTAATATTAATTAGTCTGTTAAATATTCAAGCAAATATTTATGCCAAAGGAACAAAATATTTAAAAAATAAACCGGTAATTGTTGTTATAGATGCCGGTCATGGCGGAAAGGATCCCGGAGCAATTGGGCGAAACGGTCAGGAAAAAAATATTGCACTTGCCATTGCATTAAAATTAGGCAAGTTACTTGAAGATAATTTACAAAACGTAAAAGTAATTTATACACGTAAAACAGATGTTTTTGTCGAATTAAATAAAAGAGCAGAAATAGCAAATAAAAATAAAGCAGATCTTTTTATATCAATACATGCCAATGCAAGTATAAAAACAAGACCATACGGTACAGAAACTTTCGTAATGGGTTTACATAAAACGCAAGAAAATTTGAAAGTTGCAAAACGGGAAAACTCAGTTATTGTTTTTGAGGAAGATTATTCAAAAAAATATGAGGGTTATGATATAAACTCATCAGAATCATATATAATTTTTTCGTTAATGCAAAATGCTTATTTAGAGCAGAGTTTAGCTTTTGCATCATTTGTTCAAAATGAATTTAAAAATTGTGCAAAACGACATGACAGAGGTGTTAAACAGGCAGGTTTTCTTGTGCTTTGGAACACAACAATGCCGAGTGTGTTGATAGAAACAGGTTTTATTTCAAATGAGAATGAAGAAAAATATTTACTTTCTAATAAAGGGAAAGATGCTATTGCTTTGTGTATTTATAAAGCTCTCTGTGAATATATTAAGTCAATAAATAATAAAACTGTATCTGATACAACTAATTTTAAAATAAATAAATCAGTTTCCAAAAACGATAGTATAACAAAATTAAAAAAGCGAACTATTGATGATAGAATTTTTTTTAAAATCCAAATAACATCATCATCAAAACAAATACCGTTAGATTCAAGCTATTTTAAAGGATTTAAAGATGTTGAAGAACACAAGATTTCATCAGCCTACAAATATACAATAGGTAATGATACAGACATTGATAAAATAAAAAAGATGCAACAATCTGTCAGGCGATATTTTCCGGATGCTTTTATTGTTGCTTTTAAAAATGAAAAAAAAATTCCAATTAATGAGGCTATTAAAAAATAATAAATTATATTTAGTATCTGAAAAAAAAACAATATTTGCCGTCTTTGCGAGGAGAAATCCCGAAGCACAGGGAAAGTAATCCATTGATTTACAGATTGCTTCTCCCCCAGTTGGCGAATCGCAATGACAAACAATAATAATTGAATTAATTTTCGTTTAGACATTATTTAATAAAATAATAATTTTGAAAATCTCAAAACTTACTAAAATAGGCTTTATAGTTGTTGTTTCATTAGCAATACTTATTTATGGAATAAATTTTTTAAAAGGGGAAAATTTTTTTGTTAAAGAAAACTATTATTATGTAGTTTATGACAGAATTGACGGTTTAGAAAAATCGAGTCCTGTTTTAATAAACGGATATAAAGTTGGACAAGTAAGTGAGATTCATTTCCATCCTGATAATTTGGGTCGATTAGTTGTGAATATTATTGTATCAGATCAATTTAAGTTACCGAGAAATACTACAGCACAAATATTTAGTTCAGATTTGATGGGAACAAAAGAGATAGCATTGATTTTTGGTAAATCAGAAGAATATCATAATGTTGGTGACACTTTATTAGCTGATATTGAAGGAAGTTTAACAGAACAGGTCAGTATCCAGATGTTACCGTTAAAAAAGAAAGCCGAAGATTTAATGCAGGAAATGGAAAAAGCTATTGAAGTTGTTAAATATGTTTTTAATGAAAAAACCAGAGATAATCTTAATAAAAGTTTTGCCAGCATCAAATCTGCAGTGTATAGTTTAGAACATTCATCAAGTACGTTGGACACCATAGTAACATCTGAAAAAGGCAAGTTAGAAAAAATTTTTTCAAATGTAGAATCTATATCTCAAAATCTGAGGAATAATAACGAACAAATAACCAAAGTCATTAACAATTTTTCAGCCATAAGCGATACTATATTACAATCAGAAATATCATCAACAATTACAAAAGCAAGTATTGCTTTAACAGAGGTTAATAACATTGTAGAAAAAATTAATAATGGAGAAGGCACAATTGGAATGTTGGTTCATAACGATACGTTATACAATCATTTAGAAGATGCATCGTATAATTTAAGCCGATTAGTTGAAGATCTTCGTATTAACCCTAAACGATATGTTCATTACTCATTAATCGACTTTGGTAGAAATGTTAATGTTGTTGATAATAAACAAGATATCAAACATCGTAGCAATAAAAATATTTACAAAATACAATTAAAGACTTCAAATCAACCTATTCCTCTTATTCCTGAAAATTTTAAAGGTTTTAAAAATGTTGAAGAAGCAATAAATAATGGAATTTATATTTACACCATTGGAAATAAAACAAGCTTAAAAAAAATTAATAAATTATATGATAATATTCAAAATATTTTCCCCAATTCTGTAATAATAAATTTTAAAAATGGAAAAGTTTCTCAAGTTAAAATCTCAGAATGATTTTTTGTGATTGAAATTAATTAGCAATCAGAGTGTTGCTCTTGCCTATTTTTAATGTGCTTAAAATCAACAAGTTATTAAAATTAAAAATATTTTTTTTTCTAAGTAGTTGAAATTAAAAACAATATCAAATTTTTGAGAAAGTCAAGTAAAAAAAATTTTTTTTATAACTTTTTTTTAACAAAATTGCATCACGAAAAATTAGAAAAGGTTAAATACAAACTAAGATATTTTTAATCATTAAAATGCAAAATAACGCTCACGAAAAGATTTGGAATAATTGTTTACATGTTATAAAAGATAATGTGCCTGCAATAAGTTATCGTACATGGTTTGAGCCAATTTTACCAATCAAGCTCGAAAACAAAATTCTTACCATACAAGTGCCCAGCCCATTTTTTTATGAATATTTAGAAGAAAAATTTATTGATATTATTAGAAAAACACTATATAAAGAGCTTGGGAAAGATGCTAAGTTAGAGTATAGTGTTGTAATGGAAAATAATTATTTTACAAATAACAAACCATTTACAGTAAAAATTCCAACACGTGATACAAAAGAGATAAAAAATAAACCTGTAAATTTTCCAATTGAGAAAACAATAAAAAATCCTTTTATAATTCCCGGAATTCAAAAATTAAATATTGACCCGCAATTAAATCCGAGTTATTCATTTAAAAATTTTATTGAAGGAGACTGTAACAGATTGGCACGTTCGGCAGGATATGCTGTATCTATCAACCCCGGAGGAACAGCCTTTAATCCTTTATTATTGTATGGAAATTCAGGTTTAGGTAAAACTCATCTTGCTCAGGCAATTGGAATTGAAGTAAAAGAAAAATTCCCTGATAAAACAGTATTATATGTAACAGCAAATAAATTTCAAACACAGTTTGTTGAAGCCACAAGAAGTAATAATACTAATGACTTCATACATTTTTATCAAATGTTAGATATTTTAATTATTGATGATGTACATGAATTTGCAGGAAAATCAAAAACTCAAGAAATGTTTTTCCAAATATTCAATCATTTGCATCAATCAGGTAAACAATTAATTTTAACTTCAGACAAACCTCCTGTTGAATTACAAGGATTAGAGCAACGACTTCTTTCACGTTTTAAATGGGGATTGTCGGCTGATTTGCAGGAGCCTGATTATGAGACAAGAATAGCAATATTAAAACAAAAAACATATATCGACGGTATTAAACTTTCTGATGATGTTATTGAATATATTGCTTCACATATTTCAAGCAATGTTCGTGAACTCGAAGGAGCTTTAGTATCTCTATTAGCTCAGTCAACTCTTAATAGAAAAGAAATTACTCTTGAGTTAGCTAAAAAAATGATAAATAAATTAGTTAAAAATTCTAAAAGAGAAATTACTATTGATTTTATTGAGAAAACTGTTTGCGATTATTTTAACATGTCTGTTAATATAATAAACTCTAAAACACGCAAACGCGAAATTGTGCAAGCACGTCAAATAGCTATGTATTTTGCAAAATCATTAACAAAACAATCCTTAGCAACTATTGGAGCAAAAATCGGAGGTAAAGACCATGCAACTGTATTACATGCTTGCAAAACTGTTAATAATTTAATTGATACCGATAAACGATTTCAAGTCTATATAACAGAAATTGAAAAAAAATTAGATTTTTAATTGTGTTGTCATAAGGTTGCACTTATAAATCATCTTCTTTCAAACATTATGCTTAAAATATTCAATAAATAAAGATATAATAAATAACAGTTGTTTGTTTTGAGTTGATTATATTTAATACTTTACAACTTTCAAATTTTAAAACCCCATTTAGATAAAACATCTTTTTTAAATCAATGAGTCCACTGTGAAAACTATCCGCCAGCTGGCAGATTAACCGATTAGCGGTTTTGTAATGGACTGACGTACAGGCTTGTAGCTTCTAATCCCTCCGTCAGCTGACGGATTAACCGCTTATCGGCTTTTCGCAGTGAACTCATCAATAGTAAATTAAATTGTAGAATTTTTACAGAGACTGTATGTTTTTAAATTACATTTTAATTATTACATTTGCCTACATGATTTTTTCTATATGACAAATTATTGCTTGTTAATTCGATTTATCTAAAAAATGCAAAAAAATAAATTCATATTAATATATCTCTTCTTATTATTATCAGTTTTATCAATTAATGCACAAACCGATACTGTATTAATAAAATCAAATAATAAAGTTATCATTGATGGTAAAAAATATTATATTCATACAGTAAGAAAAGGACAAACTCTCTATTCAATAAGCAAGTTGTATAACGTTTCTATTGAAACAATTATTAACAATAACCTTAATGTTAAAGAAGATATCAAAATCGGACAATTTTTAAAGATTCCGATTTTAAAAACTCAAAATAAAATTACTGAGGTTATTAATAAAAAGGACAGATTTTTTTATCATCTAATTGAAAAAGGACAAACAATATACTCTTTATCTAAAAAATATAATGTTCCAATTGCCGAAATATATAAATATAACCCAAAGTCTCAGAATTATATAGAAATTGGAGATACAATAAAAATACCTCAAGAAATTGAAAATAAAGAACCTGAAATTAAAAAGGACAACATTACATATATATATCATAAAGTAGAAAAGAAACAAACCCTTTATGCCATTTCAAAACTATATGATATTAAGATAAAACAAATAAAAAAAGACAATCCTGAATTGTTCGAAAGAGAATTACAAGAAAGGGAAGTGATAAAAATACCTCAAAAAATAAAAAATAAAGAACCTGAAATTAAAAAAGACAACATTACATATATATATCATAAAGTAGAAAAAGAACAAACCCTTTATGCCATTTCAAAACTATATGATATTAAAGTAAGACAAATCAAAAAGGCTAACCCTGAACTTAAAAATAACTCAATACAAGAAGGAGAAATTATAAAAATTCCGGTAAAAAAAAGTATTGAATTACAAGCATCGGATATTAATGCTGATACTATTACAAAACCAATTGATTTATCATTTATTGATACGGTTAAACATCCTTGCAATAATTTTTATTACACTAATCAAGTATTTAATGTAGCATTGATGCTGCCTTTTTATGCAAATGTTAACGATACCTTAGGATTAGGTGAATTTGGCGATAGTGTTGTTGTACAAAAGAATAGCAATAAAATTTATTCAAAATCAAAAATATTTATTGAATTTTATCAAGGAGCTTTATTATCTATTGAAAAATTAAAAGAACAGAATATATCAATAAATATGTATGTATATGATACACAAAATGATACATTGCAAGTTAAAAATATAATATCTCAAAATAATGATCTAAAAAAAATGGATTTAATAATAGGTCCTGTTTATAGTTCTAATTTGCAGATTGTAGCTAAATTTGCCAAAGAAAATCAAATCAACATTGTTTCACCATTATCGTTAATAGACACATTTTTAATTAATAATCCTTATGCCTTTCAAGTAAGCCCGCCATTATCAGCTCAAATAAAATATACTTCAGAATATTTGAATAGTCTAACAGCAAAAAATTTTATTATCATTCACGATGGTAATAATGAAAATTCTAATTTAATATCTGAATTTAAAGCCAATTTATTTAAGACTATTTCAAATTCAAACACAGAAAATTATAATTACACTGAAATATACTATTATCACAATGAGGATAGTTTAATTCAAGCTAACCTATCTCCCACTTTAAAAAATATTATTATTATTCCTTCTGAAAATCGTGCTTTTGTGAGTGATATTGTTGCAAAATTAAATGCTTTTTCAAAAAATTATGATATTACACTTTTTGGTCGCCCTCACTGGGTGAGATTTGATAATATTCAACCTGAAAATTTTCATAATTTACAAACCCAAATATTTGCAAATTCTTATATTGATTATAGTAAAAATGATGTTAAGAAGTTTGTGAAAAAATTTAGAACTACATTTAAAACAGAACCTACAAAATTTTCATTTCAAGCATTTGATATAAGTTATTATTTTATTAATGCTTTAAAAAATTATGGTAAAGATTTTCAATATTGCTTACAATCGTTTGATATTCAGCTATTGCAAACAAAATTTAATTTTGAAAGGAAAAATAGATACAGCGGTTTTGAAAATACAGCATTGTATATTATTACGTATGATAAAAATTATAATGTAGTTATATCATCAACTTTACCAAATAACCAAGACATTAAATAATTATGAATGTCGATGCATTAATAGTAATAATTGTATTGATATTAATCTTAATATCACTCTACTTTAATTTAGTAGGTACAGCCTTTACTTTTTTAATAGCTGTTGCAATACTTGGTATATTTGGAATATTAACGCCTATCGAAATATTAAGCGGTTTTTCAAATGAGCAAATAGCTGTAATTGTCATGCTTTTAATTCTTGGCGATGTTATTAGAAAATCAACTGTAGTTGAATATTTTTTTAATAAATTCTTTAAAGGAGCAAACACTTACAATAGTTATATGCGACGTATGATGCTTGTTGTCGGTGTTTTTTCCGCATTTGTTAATAATACTCCTTTAGTTGCAATTATGATGCCTTATGTACACAATTGGAGCAAACGTCATAAAATTGCACCGTCAAAACTTTTGATACCCCTCTCCTATGCTGCTATATTAGGCGGTTCGTGTACTTTAATAGGAACATCAACAAACTTAATTGTAAGTGGTTTTGTTATTGATCAAAACATAATAAAAGGTTTAAAACCCTTAAATCTCTTCGACTTCGTTTATGTTGGACTGCCAATGTTAATTATTGGTTTTATTTATATTATTACTATAGGGAAAAAATTATTACCTTCCAATACCGACATATTATCTGAAGTAACAGATAATATTAGAAAATATATATTTGAAACTGAAGTAAGAAAAAATTCTCATCTAATAGGAAAAACAATTAAAGAGTCAGGTTTACTTACTTTAGAAGGATTATTTTTGTTTAAAGTCATCAGAAATGATTATAATATTCTTTCTACATCAAAAAAAACAAAGATTCAACAAGGCGATATATTTATTTTTTCAGGAGATAAAGATATAATTACAGATTTGGTAAATCAATATTCCGGACTTACTTTCCCACTTGTCGGGATGCTATCGAAAAAGAAACATACAGATATTATTGAAATTGTTATTTCTCACAATTCATCACTTATATCAAAAACAGCGAGAGAAATTAATTTTAGAAAAAGATATAATTCAGCAATTATTGCTATTCATAGAAATGGTGAAAGCATATCTCAAAAAATTGGAGATGTTCGTTTAAAAGCAGGCGATGTATTACTTTTATTGACTGGTAATGAGTTGATTAGCAAAGATATAGCACAAGATTTTTATTTTATCTCTAAAGTAAAAGAAATACGTAAACCTGAATTTTATAAAACATTTACCTTGATTGGAGGAACAACATTGGCTATTTTAATAGCTGCATTAGGAATAGCACCACTTTTTGTTACATTGCTCCTGCTACTAATATTATTGTTTGGAATAAAAATTGCATCACCAAAAGATATTCATAAAAATTTAGATTTTAATTTAATATTTATCATTGCTCTTTCGCTGGCATTTGGCACAGCAATGATAAAAACAGGAGTTGCCGGCTTAATAGCTGATTTTTTAATTAAAATTTTTATTCCTTTTGGTACATTAAGTATTTTGTTTGGTATTTACCTTGTAACAACATTTTTAGCTGCTTACATAACTAACAAAGCAGCTGTTGCAATAACTTTTCCAATATCGTTAACCATGGCATCTAACCTTAATCTTAACCCAATGCCTTTTATTTTAATTGTTGCTTTTGCTGCAGCAGCTAATTTTATGACTCCAATAGGATATCAAACAAACATAATGGTTTATGGCCCGGGCGGTTATAAATTTAAAGATTTCTTTAAAGTTGGCTTCCCTTTAACTATTATTTATATGATAGTTACAGTTCTTATTCTCTATTTTATGTATTTTTAAGTATAATATACTCTGCTTCGTAATAATTTTAGCTAATTTATATACTATAAAACAATTATAATTTTAACATATAGCTATTAATTGTCATTAGTAGTCATTGATTGTCATTAATTTATTGATTGTCTTAAATTGTCAATAAAACTAAATGACAACAAATGACAGCGAAGCTAAATGACAAATTATATTACGGCTCTACTGAGCTTGCCGAAGTACAAAATATAACCTCTCAAAGTATAGACAAAATGGTTGCTTTTTTTTCAACAATATTATGGAGCAAATGCAAAAATCCACTATGAAAACTATCCGCCAGCTTACCGACTTTTCGCAGTGGACTCATGCATAAAAACTTAATTGTTAAACTCAAAGGCAGTTTTATATTTTGTAGTATCCATAACAAATGAACTGAAGAATTGGTTAATATCACTAATTACAGAAAATTTATTTATTATAAAATCCCTGTAATCGTCCATATCTTTAGTATATATTTTTAATAAAAAATCGGAATTACCCGATATGTAATAACATTCCATAACTTCCTGCAGATTATTCACTTTTTCAATAAAATTATCAACAACAGTTTTATGATGTTTATTAAGCAATACTGAAATATAGATTATTAAACCTTTATCAATTTTTTTATTATCGACTAATGCTACATACTTTTTAATGTATCCGTGTTTTTCAAGCTTTTTTATTCTCTCATAAATTGGTGTTTTTGACAGTCCTAACTTTGCCGATATTTCTTTAATTGTTATTCTTGCATCGTTTTGTAGAATGTTAATTAAATCATAATCTATCTTATCTAATTTTTTCATCTGTTTATTTCTTAGTAGTTAGTAGATTTTCAATTGTTTATATTTTTCAGAAAAAACTTTTCCAAAGTTTCAAACTTTGGAAAAGTTGAATAACACGTTGGGAAGTTCAACGGACGTTGAAAAGTTTTTTTTTCGCTTTACAGGGTAAGCCGCTAAGCGGTTACTCCATCAGCTGACGGAAAACTAAAAGTTGTAAACCTGCATATCTGCTTGTTACAAATCCGCTAAGCGGCTAAAAACGTTTTTAAGTCCGCCGCTTGGCGGACGTTGAAAAGTTTTTATTGGTTTATTATTCTGTTTCATAATACAAAAATACATTTTTTAATTAATATTTCCTATTAATGATATTAAATTTAGAAATATTTTCTTAATATCAATTATATTACAAAATAATAGACTATAAATTGTAAAAATACTTACCTTTGCATCTAAATTGAAAAATAATATTTTTAACATAATTTTTTTTAAAAACAAAAAAAATGGCAAAAACAAAAGAACAAGTATTGGAAAATACTATTAAAAGATGTAGGGAAAGAAAAATGATTATCCCTACTTACAAACAAATGAGAAATCCTGAATTGATTCCTGATAAGATTAAAGCTGAATTGAAAAATATAGGTTTATGGGACTTAAATTCACTTAATCTTTTCAGAATCACATGGAAAAACGAACCTGTAAAATTTGGCGGTGGTTTTGGAAATGTTAATTATATTGAATTACCACCTGAATTAACAGGAGTAAAAGCAAGAATTATGGTTCTTGTCGGAAAATTTTTCCCAACAGGTGCTCATAAAGTAGGTGCAACATTTGGTCCATTAGTTGAGAAATTAGTTAGCGGTACTTTTGACCCTACAACACAAAAAGCCTTATGGCCGTCAACCGGTAATTATTGTCGTGGTGGTGCTTACGACTCTTATCTTTTAGGCTGTGATTCAATAGCTGTGTTACCCGAACAAATGTCGCAAGAACGCTTTGACTGGCTTCACAAAGTAGGTGCAGAAGTATTTGCAACACCGGGCTGTGAGAGTAATGTAAAAGAAATTTACGACAAAGCTAAAGAGTTATTACATGAAAGAGGCGATGGTATTGTTAATCTTAATCAATTTAGTGAGATTGGTAATTCATTATGGCATTATGCTGTTACAGGTCCTGCAATGGAAGAAGTATTTAATTCGGAAAAAAATGACAAGAGCCGCTTTAGTGCAATTTTCTTGACTCAAGGTTCAGCCGGAACTTTAGGTTGTGCCGATTATATTAGAGAAATGCATCCTCAGGTGAAAGTTTGTGCCGGAGAAGCATTACAGTGCCCTACTCTATTGTATAACGGTTACGGCGGTCATCGTATTGAAGGTATTGGCGACAAACATGTTCCTTGGATTCATAACTTAAAGAACATGGATATGGTTGCAGGTATTGATGACGAGCCCAACATGCACATTATGAGATTATTTAACGAGCCTGAAGGTAAAAAATTCTTAATTGAAGAAAAAGGTATTGACCCTGAATTAGTTAACAAACTTGAATTATTAGGAATTTCATCAATAGCTAATGTAATGGGTGCTATTAAAATGGCTAAATATTACGAAATGAACGAAAACGATGTTGTATTTACTGTTGCTACAGATTCTATGGAGATGTACCAATCTCGTATGGTTGAAGAAGCTGAAAAACTTGGTGAATATACTGCTCGTAGAGCTGACGTTTGTTTTAATGCTGATTTAATGGGATTAACCATCGATAATATGATTGAAATGACATATTACGAAAAAAGACGTATGCATAATCTTAAATATTTTACTTGGATTGAACAACAAGGCAAAACCATTGAAGAATTAAATGCTCAATGGTATGACGAAAATTATTGGAAAAATGAATACGCAAAAGTTGAAGAGTGGGACCAAGAAATTATGGAATTTAACGAAAGAACCGGTGTGTTGAAGAATTTATAAGGGTATTAATTAGTGTTTGCACGAAAACGCCCATATTGTCATTTCGACTAAAAGGAGAAATCTCATAACATAGTGTATATAAGTTGAATGAGATTTCTTCTCCGCCA
>JAUVJB010000289.1 GCA_030592465.1 Bacteroidota bacterium
TCCTTTTTTTCAGTATTATATTTTCTTTTTTTATTACCACTGATTGTTTATCGAATAGTCAGTATAACATTGACAGTCTTAAAAATGAATTAAAAAGTTCAAAAGGTGTAAAAAGGATAAAACTTTTTAATGAGCTTTCTAAATCGTTATGCAACGAATCAATTAATAAAAGCCTTGAATATGTGGATAATGCATTAAAACTATCTTTAAAACTTAACAATAAAAAAGGAGAAGCTGAAGCATATAATAATTTAGGTTTAATTTGTAATAATAAAGCAAATTTTGATAAAGCATTAGACTATTTCAATCTCTCATTATCAATAAATAAAAAATTAAACGACAGTAATAAAATAGCTGAAACATTAACTTATATTGGGGAAGTTTATTATTATAAAAACAATTACAAAACCGCACAAGCGTATTTTAACAAAGCCTTAATTTTTTTTAATACTAATTGTGACAGCCTGTTATTAGCTTCACTATATAACAATTTTGGTGCTCTTAATAACGAATGGGCAAATTATCAAAAGGCTTTAAAATATTATCACAAAGCTTTATCAATTCAAAAATCTAAAAATAATAAACAAGGCATTGCTAACTGCTATAACAGTATTGGTAAAGTTTATTATAATTTAGGAAGTTATAGTAAGTCTTTAGATTATTATCAGAGTTCTTTAAAGTTATTTGAACAAGTAAGACAAAACAATTCTATTGCTGTTTTATACAATAATATTGGTCAGATATATTATCAATTAAAAAATTATGATAAATCAATTGAACTTTATCAAAAATCAATAAAAATAAAAGAAAAATTCAATAATAAAAGAGGTATTGCCATTTCTTTAAAAAATATCGGGAATGTTTATTATTATTTAAAAGAGTATGATAAGGCGTTAAAATATTATCAAGAATCTCTTTCTATTCAACAAGAACTAAATAACAAAAAGGGGATTGCAGCTAATTTTAACAATATTGGTTTAATTTACATTGAAAAAAAGCAATATAATAAAGCTATAGATTATTTTAATAAATCGATTAAACTAAAAAAAGAAATCAATGATTTGGCAGGTATAGCAAATGCCTATGATAATTTGGGTTTGCTTTATAAAAAAAAAGGTGATTATAGAAAAGCAATAAAAGCGTATAATGAAAGTCAAGAAATTGCACTAAAAATAAAGATAAAAAAAATTATTCTCAGCAATTATAAAGGTTTGTATGTATCATATTATAAATTAGGAAATTACACAAAGGCTTTTAAATATTCAAAACTCTATATTGACTTATACAACACAGTATTTAATGAGGAAAGTCAAAAAAAATTAGCCCTCTTTCAGAATAAATATGAAATAGAGAAAAAAGAAAAAGAACTGCAGCTATTATCAAAAGATAAAGAATTACAACAAGCAAAAATTAAAAGACAAAAATTTGTTAATAATGTATTTATTGTAGGGATAATTGTTATTATTTTACTACTGTTTCTTATTTACAGCAGGTACCTGCTTAAAATTAAAACTAACAAAAAGCTACAAACAGAAATTGATGAACGAAGAGCAACAGAAAAAAAATTACGAGAAGCAAAAGAATTTATAGAGTCGTTAATATCAAATGCTCAAGATGGCATTATTGTTCTTGATCTTGATGGAATGATTATTCAATGTAATAATGCATTTTTAAAAATGACAGGTTATGACAAAGAAGATATTAAAAACATAAGTTATCGCGATATAACACCCGGTTATTGGCAAGAAATAAATAATATCGTTTTACAAGATTTATTAAAAGACAACAAACCAAAACACTTAGAAAAAGAATATATTAGAAAAGATGGCAGTGTTTTCCCAATTATGGTCTCTTCATCGATAATAAAAGATGAAAATGGCGAACCGACATCTATTATGTCAATAATTACAGATATTACTGAACAAAAGCAAAATCGTAAAGAACTTGAAAAGTACAGGAATCATCTTGAACAATTAATAATTGAACGAACGAAAGAACTTGTTATAGCAAAAGAAAGAGCTGAAGAATCAGACAAACTTAAAACAAGTTTTTTAGCAAATTTATCGCATGAGGTTAGAACTCCTATGAATGCTATAATAGGATTTTCTGACTTGCTGGCAGATCCTGATCTAACTGCTGACCAGCGTGAAGAATATATCCAGCTTATTTCAACCGGTGGGAATGATTTAGTTCACTTAATTGATGATATTATTGATTTATCAAAGATTGAAACCAATCAAATAAAAATATACAAAACAGACACAAAAATAAACGATGTTTTAAACGAAATTTATTTTTATTATAATAATATATTGGACAAAGTCAATTCAAATGTTAAATTAAAATTAAGTTTTGAGAGTACACAAAATTTTACAATCAAGACTGATAATTTTCGTCTTAAACAAATTTTTATAAAACTTATTGAAAACTCAATAAAATTTACCGAACAGGGGTTTATTGAGTTTGGATACTCTTTTGAAGATAAGAATCTTAAATTCTTTGTAAAAGATACAGGAATTGGGATTCCAAAAGATAAACAAAAATTTGTTTTTGAAAAATTTTGGAAAGATGAATCTCATGTAAAACTTCGACGTGGAACGGGTCTCGGTTTATCTATTGCAAAAAAATTTATTGAACTTTTAAATGGCAAAATTTATTTTGAATCTGACAAAAATACCGGTACTGTATTCTATTTTACTATACCAACTGATAATTATAAGATAACCGCAGAAAAACATAATACAATTAAATTCTCAAATTATGATTGGAAAGATAAAACCATTCTTATTGCTGAAGATGAACAAACAAATTTTCAATACCTCAAAGAAGTTTTAAAAAAGACAAATGTAAACGTTTTGTGGGCTAAAAACGGACAAGAAGCAATAGATATATGTAAAACCAAAAATATTAATGCAGTACTCATGGACATTAAAATGCCTGTTTTAAATGGATACGAAGCAACAACAATAATAAAACAATTTAATAAAAAACTTCCTATTATTGCACAAACTGCATATACTATAGCCAATGAAAAAGAAAAAAGCTATAAAGCCGGTTGTGACTATTATCTGACAAAACCTATTAAAGTCAATACCTTACTTTCAACTTTAAATAATTTTTTATAGTTTCCTAAAGTTTACAAAATTGAGTTCACTCTGAAAAGTTTTCATAGACGTCATTGCTATGGCAAAGCCCGAAGCAATGGATCACTTTAAAAAGTTGGGGGAAACAATATTTTTCCGATATTTGTAATTCACAATTATATTTGAATTATGGATATTAAGAAAAAACAACTAACAGAGATAATAAAGCTTCTTTTACCTCAAGAA
>JAUVJB010000131.1 GCA_030592465.1 Bacteroidota bacterium
ATGGATACTTTGCATTTCCAAAATTAGAAGGAGAGATAACACCTCGAATGAAATTCAGAGGTAAAGAAGTTCTTACATGGAGTTTAAACAACTACATTGGTTTAGCTAATCACCCTGAAGTTAGAAAAGCTGATACTGAAGCAACCGCTGAATATGGATTAGCTTACCCAATGGGTTCTAGAATGATGTCAGGTCATACTAACAAACATGAGGAATTAGAAAACAAACTTGCCGAATTTGTAGGCAAAAAAGATGCTTTTCTTCTTAACTATGGTTATCAAGGTATGGTATCAATTATTGATAGCTTAGTTGACAGAAACGATGTTATTGTTTACGATTCTGAAGCTCATGCTTGCATACTTGACGGCTTAAGACTTCATCCCGGAAAACGTTATGTTTTTCCTCACAACAACATGGAAAAATTTGAAATTGATTTGTCAAGAGCATCAAAATTAGCTGTTAAAAACAATGGTGGTGTATTGGTTGTTACAGAAGGTGTTTTCGGTATGGCAGGTGACCTTGGTAATTTAAAAGCTATGACAGATCTTAAAGACAAATACAGTTTCCGTCTATTAGTTGACGATGCACACGGGTTTGGCACAATGGGAGCTACCGGAAGTGGCACCCCTGAACATTTTGGAGTTGAAGATAAAGTTGATTTACATTTTGCAACCTTTGCTAAAGCAATGGCAGGAATTGGTGCTTTTGTTGCAGGTGACGAGAATATTATTGATTATTTAAGATATAATATGCGTTCACAAATTTTTGCAAAATCTTTGCCTATGCCAATGGTTATTGGTGCTTTAAAACGCCTTGAATTATTAAAAACAAAACCCGAATTAAGAGAAAATCTTTGGTCTGTTACTCATGCTTTGCAAAATGGTCTTATAGATGCCGGTCTTAACATTGGGCACACACAATCACCGGTTACACCTGTAATGTTGAAAGGGAATATACCTGAAGCTACTAACCTTGTTATTGATTTAAGAGAAAACTATAATATTTTCTGCACGTTAGTACTATATCCTGTAGTACCAAAAGACTCTTTGTTACTTAGACTTATTCCTACTGCTATGCATACATTAGACGACGTTAAAGAAACTATTGAAGCTTTTGTTGAATGTAAGAAAAAACTTGATGTCGGAAAATATAAAGCTGAAAAAATTACAAGTATATAATATATTCTTAAAAATATATTTTTAAAGAGGATGTTAAAGCATCCTTTTTTTTGTATGTCGGGCATGGTAATAATCTAACAGGGTGTAAGTCCCTGTACGTGCCGAGTTGATAGGAAACATTAGTGATTGGCAAGTTTACCCTGTAATGAAATGTATCAGGGGGTGTTGTGGGTGACTGCAAATCTGAAAGAAGCCATTAGCATCCGCCAGTAGTCGGACACGTCCGCCAGTAGTCGGACACGTCCGCCGGCTGGCAAATTACTTATGGAGTATCAGCAAAACATAAGGAATCAGAAGAATTTGTTTATAGAACAGAAACAGAATGATATGCGACATTCAGGAAATCGTGAAGATGTAATTGGAGCGAAAACAGGAAAGTCGAAACAAATAAGTAAAGAATGGCAACAAAGACGTGCCTTAACAGGAATGTTATATTAATTGAAACCGCCACGTGAGAGAGCATGCTTGGTGGTGTGAGAGGGTGGTGGAGTAATCCCCTTACCTACTCAATTTTATTATTAAAAATTTTTTCAAGTTCATACATTTCATCACGTAAACGTGAAGCTTCAATAAAGTCGAGTTTTTTTGCTGCTTTTTCCATTAATTTTTTTGTATTCTCAATAGTCTTTTTTAATGCTTGCTTATTCATATATTTTACTACGGGGTCTGCTGCAATATCTTGTTTAGTCGGCTCATAATATTCATATTTTGTTTCAGTATCCATGTTGTCCAACATAGATTTAGTTGGTTTAACAATTTGTCTCGGAGTAATATTATGTTCAGTATTATAATTTAATTGTTTTATTCTTCTGCGTTCAGTTTCGTTCATGGTTCTTTCCATTGACCGGGTAATTTTGTCTGCATACATTATAACTTTACCATTAATATTCCGGGCAGATCTTCCAGCAGTTTGTGTTAAGGAACGTTCAGAACGCAAGAAACCTTCTTTGTCGGCATCGAGAATAGCAACTAATGAGACTTCAGGTAAATCAAGACCTTCTCTTAACAGATTAATGCCTATTAAAACATCAAAAACACCTCTGCGCAATTCATCCATAATCTCGACACGTTCAAGTGTTTCAACATCTGAATGAATATATCTGCATTTAATATTTAATTTAGTTAAATATTTAGTTAATTCCTCTGCCATTCTTTTAGTAAGAGTAGTAACAAGAACTCTTTCGTTAACAGAAGCTCGTTTGTTTATTTCGCCAATTAAATCATCAATTTGATTTAGACTTGGTTTAACCTCAATGCTTGGGTCGAGTAAACCGGTAGGTCTAATTATTTGTTCAACAACAATGCCTTCACTTTTATTTAATTCATAATCGGCAGGAGTAGCACTAAGATAAATAGTATTATTAGTAATATTTTCAAATTCGTCAAAGGTTAAAGGTCTGTTATCTAATGCTGCGGGTAATCTAAATCCATATTCAACAAGGTTTTTTTTACGTGCACGGTCACCACCAAACATTGCCCGAACTTGTGGTAAGCTAACATGACTTTCGTCGATGACTGTAATAAAATCATCGGGAAAATAATCAATAAGGCAAAATGGACGAGAGCCGGGTTTTCTGCCATCGAAATATCTCGAATAGTTTTCTATTCCCGAACAATGACCCAACTCACGCATCATCTCAAGGTCATAAGTTACTCTTTCTTCAATTCTTTTTGCTTCAAAAGGTTTGCCAATCTCGTTAAAATAATTTATTTGTTCAACAAGATCGTCTTGTATTTTATAAATTGCTTTTTGAATATGGTCTTTTGTTGTAACAAAAATGTTAGCAGGATAAATAAATATATTATCAAGATTTTCAATTGTTTTACCATTAATTGGGTTGAAAGAAGAAATTTCTTCAATTTCGTCACCCCAAAAAATAATTTTATACGCAAAGTCGCTATAAGCAGGGAAAATATCAACTGTATCGCCTTTTACTCTAAAATTACCTCTGTCAAAGTCAATTTCATTGCGAGAGTATAGACTATCGACAAAACGTAGGAGCAGCTTGTTGCGAGTTATTAATTGACATTGTTTTAATTTTATAATATTATTATGAAAATCTTCAGGATTACCTATTCCGTATATGCAAGAAACTGATGAAACGACAATAATGTCTTTTCGTCCTGACAATAATGAAGATGTTGTGTGTAAACGTAATTTTTCAATTTCAGAGTTTATTTGGAGGTCTTTTTCAATGTAAGTATCAGTAACCGGCATGTAAGCTTCGGGTTGGTAATAGTCGTAATATGAAACAAAATATTCAACAGCATTATTAGGAAAAAATTGCTTAAACTCGTTATACAACTGTGCTGCAAGTGTTTTGTTGTGGCTTAATATGAGAGTTGGCTTTTGAACTTTTTCAATAACATTAGCAACAGTAAAAGTCTTGCCCGAACCTGTAACTCCAAGTAATGTTTGATGTTTAACGTTATCATTTATTCCTTGAACGAGTTGATCTATTGCTTCAGGTTGATCGCCGGTTGGCTTAAAATTTGATACTATCTTAAATTTCACTTAAAAATAATTATAAAAATTGTTAAATTGATGAGACCTTCCAGAGTCTGAAAGACATGGAAGAGTCAGATTAATTGTTCAATTGTTATTCTTAAACTTTTATCTTTTTTTTGTCTTGTTATAAAAAATTATTTTCGGGTTAAAATAAAATAAACCGGAAAGTGATCGCTGTAACCACCATAATAATTATTTCCGCCATAAGTTCTGTTAGGGACTAATACGCCTGATTTATCTTTAAAACAAATCCAAACAGGGTGAAAAATTTTGCCACTGTTGAAGTTTACCGAATACCCTTTTTTATTGTTTAAAAGAGACTGTGAGACAATTAAATTATCAAGCATATTCCAGTTTTTTTTATAATAAAGGCTACCTTTACCCTGATTGTGTTTGTCATACATGAGATTGTATAAATCTTTGTAAGTTGTGTTTGTGCGTTTGTTATTTGCATTTAGAACATTATTAATGCTTTTATTATTAGGGTTATCGTTAAAATCACCAATAATAATAATTTTAGCATTGTGATTAAGATTGAGTAAAGAATCTACATTATGCCTTAATAATTTTGCAGCACATATTCTTTTAGGTTCTGATTTTTTTTGCCCGCCTAAGCGAGATTTCCAATGATTAACAAAAATATGTAATGTATCTGTATTTGAAGCAACGCCTTTTACATAAAGGATATCACGAGTTTTAGAACTCTTGTTAAAAGGGTAATTTATTGGAATTTTTTTATGTGATAAGTATTGAAATTCATCAGGACGGTAGAGTAAGGCAACGTCAATACCTCTAATATCAGGACTTTCTTCGTGAACAATTTTGTATTTTCCTTTTACAAGACAAGCTTGTTTTATAAGAGCTTTTAATACATAATCATCTTCAATTTCGTATAAGCCGATAATCTCAGGGAGTTCATTTTTATTAATCGAACATAAAACTTTTGAAATATGATTAATTTTTTCATTAAAACGTTTTGAAGTCCATTGTTTTTTGCCTGATGGAGTATATTCTTCATCCATTTTTACAGGATTGTCAAAAGTATCAAATAGATTTTCAACATTGTAAGATGCTACAGTGAAATTTTTGTTTACATCGTATTTATTATCTTGAGCAAATGAGATAGAATAAACGAATAAGAATAGAATTAAACAAGTGTTTTTTCTCATGTTTTTAGAAATTTTAAAATTATTATTTGTGTTATACTTAGCACGGGCACATTTTGAGTATTTTATTACTACTATATATAACCATTAGGGATTATAATTTAAGAATTAATAAAAACGCAACTTATGACCATTTACAGTATAACTTATTAAACTAAGCTCATTTACTCAAAACTTATGATGCAGTCATCAAGATTTTCAAAAATGTCAAATACTTTATCAAGTTTAGTAATTCTAACTAATTCCATTGTTTCGCTTGATACATTACAAATTTTAAAAAAAGAGTTATTAAGTTTGGATGTTTTATAAGCAGAAACCAAAGCACCAAAGCCGGAACTGTCGATAAAATCGACACATTGAAGATTTAATATCAGTTTAGTGCCTTTAATGATTAAGTGTTTATTAAGTTCTTTTTTTACATCTTCAGAAATTAATATGTTAAATCTATTAATTTCATTATCAAAGGAAGCAATTAAAATGTCTTTATGTTTTGAAATTTTTAACATAAGGTTTAAAGTTAAAATTTATGAATTTTTTATATTATTAATTATTTCACCAAGCTCAATAATAACTAATTTAGAAATTTCTTCAAATTTAGAAATAATTAATGGATATTTCTCAATTTCTTTTTCCTCTTTTGCAGAAATTTCCAAATTTTTCATATCACTTTCAAGTTGTGTTATGCCCAGCATTGCAACAGAAGATTTAGCACGATGAGCCACTGCACCAAGGGTTTGCCAATCTTTGGCGTTATAAGCAGTGTTTAATTCTTTAATAAATTCAGGCACTTGTGATTTGAAAATATTTATAAATTCAATAATAATATTATTGTCGTTTTCAGCAACACTTTTTAAATATGAAAGATTAACAAATTTATTAGTGATTTCTTCTTTTATATTTATAGGATTTGAGATAAATTTTGTAATTTTTGTAAAAAAATTTTCTTGTTTAAAAGGTTTAGAAATATAGTCGTTCATGCCAACATTAATACATTTTTCTTTTTCGCCTTTTATAGCTGCTGCAGTAAGTGCAATTATGGGAACATTTTTTTTATTTATGCCAAAATTATTACGAATATATTGAGTTGTTTCGTACCCGTCCATCTCAGGCATGTGCAAATCCATTAAAATAAGGTCGTAATAATTATTTTTATATTTTTCAATTGCAATCCTGCCATTATTGGCAACATCTACATTAATTGAAATTTTTTTTAAGAGGGTAACAACAAAGAGTTGATTTATTTCATTATCTTCAACAAGAAGAATACTTTTTTTAAAATGATAATTCAAATTTTCAAATGTTTCTTTTGTCTTTACCGAAATTGTTTTGCCTGGTGTTTTTTGTGTTTTGTTTGATTTTTTAAAGGTAATATTAAAAGAAAATGTACTTCCTTTGTTAGGTATGCTTTTAACATAAATTTTTCCGCCTTGTAATTCAACTAATTGTTTCGATATTGTAAGACCTAAGCCTGTCCCACCATATTTTCTTGTTGTGTCGCTGCTTGCTTGACTAAAACTCAAAAAAATTGTTTTTATTTTATCTTTAGAAATACCAATTCCTGTATCAATAACTAAGAAGAAAATAGTAATGTTGTTTATATCATTTTCAACAGCTCTAACTTTAATAGATACACCTCCTTTTTCAGTAAATTTCATAGCATTACTGATAAGATTAGTTAAAATTTGATTTAATCTGATTTTGTCACCAAAAAGGTATTCAGGCACATTATTATTTATGTCGAGTTTAAGATAAAGGTTTTTTTGTTTTGTTTTAAATTTGAATGTATCAATTAGTTTTTCTAATAAAGAATATATGTTAAATTCGACTTGTTCAAATTCAATTTTCCCTGCCTCCAATTTTGAAAAATCAAGAACATCATTAATAATAACTAATAAATTATCAGCAGAATTAGTAATATTGTCAAGATATTTATATTGATTTTTAGAAAGTGCTGTGTCAGATAGAAGATTTGTCATTCCAATAATACCATTAATAGGAGTACGAATTTCGTGACTCATGTTTGCAAGAAATTGTTCTTTTATTTTGGCGGAACTTTCTGCTTGTTCTTTAGCAAGTGTTAATACAATATTTTGTTTTTCAATTTGCGAAAGCATAGAGTTGAAGCCATTTATTAACTGCCCAATTTCGTCATTACCTTTTTTTTCTATACGAATAGAAAAGTCTTTATTTGTTGATATTTCATCGGTCAGTTTTGCAAGTTTCAATATAGGTCGGGAAATAATTTGTTGTAATTTAACCGAAAGTAAAAAAGCAATAAATAACGATATGAGAAGTACTAAAGAGATGACTCTAATAAAATTTGAAATACGTTCGCTATATTCTTTCAAATCAGAGTTAATATAAATAGTACCAATTATTTCATTATCTAAATAAATAGGTTTGGATACAATAAGTGAGTTTTTGTTAAAAATGGTAGAATCTCTATGAGATGACGGGATAATGACTTTTGCAGAAAAAGATGAATCTCGCTTATATTCGGCAAATAATTCATCGTTTTTGTTAAATATTGATGCTTGCCTAATGTGTTTGTATGCGTTTAAAGAGCTAAGAAGTTGGATAGCTTCATCTTTTCCGTTAAAAAAAAGATTTGCTGTATTATTTTTACCAATAACATCAGCTAAAGTTGATAAGTCCCGAATAGATTTTATTTCAAATTGGGTTCTGTCATAAGCATAAAAAATGATACCTGATAATATTAGCGATATTGAACTTATTATAAGAACAAGTCCAACAATTTTAATTTTTATTGAAATATCATTAAAACTTAATTTCATTTGAGGAAATAATTTTAGCTAAAATTAGTAGTTTTGAGCTAATTAGAAGATTTGACTGAATTGCGACATCATTATTAATTTCAAAGCGATGTTTTGAATATTGTTGAGAAAAATTGAGAATTCCTCCTGATACACAGAAGTCTTCAATATTATCTCCTATTGTTAATATTGGTTTGTTTTTAGTTTGATTTAATATTTTAATAAGTTCAGATTTGTTAACTTCGGGGATAAACAATAAATGACATTTTGTAATATCTTCTGGTTTACTAAAATGTTTTATAATCCATTTTCTGCCATTAACAGTTCTGTTTTTAATTGTGTTGTTTATAATAACGCCAAAAGGGTCCGTATCATAAATTCCTAAGATAAAAGGAGATGTTTTGGAATCGAATGAACTATCGGGCCATTTTACAAACTTGGTAAAATTAAAAATATAGGCTGCTTTTACTTCATATTCAGTATATGGTTGTGTGTATCCTTTTATTAAAAGTGAACACATTAATATAACAAAAAGTGAAAGTTGCAAAAAACGATTTTTATATTTTGTAAAATTGTTTTTCAAATTATTTTTTTTTAATTAC
>JAUVJB010000287.1 GCA_030592465.1 Bacteroidota bacterium
AGCAAGCATCCATAAAGGCACATCAATAGGCATTATTAAAGGAATAAGCATGCCTGTAACAAGATAACCTTCGTTAACTTTGTGCCCTCTTATCTGAGCTGATGCAAACTCAATTGTTAAGCCAACTACATAAGAAACTACAATGAGAGGAAACGTTTTTAAAAAACCATACCAAAATATTTGCCAAAAATCTACTGCATGCATTTCACTAACAGCAATAAAATGCTGATAACCAATATTGTAAATACCAAAAAGCAATGTAGGTAATAATGCAAAAACAACAATTGCCATTGTTCGTTTCATATCAATAGCATCGTGAACGTGAGTGCCTATTTGTGATGTTTTATTTGGCACAAATAATAATGATTCAAAAGCTTCGAATGTAGAATGCAATTTCACATATTTGCCACCTTCTTGAAAATCAGGTTTTATTTTATCTATATATCTTCTTAATACTCTCATCTTCAATTCATTTCTTTTAGCATCATATCAATACCTTTACTAATAATCGACTGCACTTTAATTTTTGAAGTACACACAAATTCACACAAAGCAAAATCTTCTTCACACACCTCATATATTCCTAATTTCTCCATTCTGTCAATATCATTGGCGAGTATTGCTTTTAAAAGGAAAACAGGGAAAATATTCATGGGCAAAACTTTTTCATATTGTCCCGATACCACAAAAGCTCTCTCTTCCCCACTTAAATTTGTGTTTAATTTGTATTTCTTATTTGGTGTTAGAGCTGATAAAAATACTCGCGAATTACTAAATTTTTTAAATCCGGGAGCAGCCCATCCCATAAATTGATATTGATCGCCTTCGGGTATTACAGTAATTTGAGAATCGTAAAAACCAATATATCCATTTGCCGGTATTTTTGTTCCTGTTAAAACATTTCCACTTATAAAACGTAATTTGTTTTGTGTAGTATTGTCTTTAATTATGTTTTTGATAGATGTACCGTTAATAATTTTATAATAACGAGGTTTAAGAATTTCAGAACCACATAAAGCAATAGTTTTTGACGCATCATAAATACCCGTCTCAACAAATCTGCCTATTGTTACAATGTCTTGAGGATTTACAAACCAAACTTTTTCGCCTTTATTAATTGGGCTAATATGATGTATTTGAATTCCAACATTTCCTGAAGGATGATGTCCTAAAAATTTATAAATTTCTAGACCTTTAACTTGTTTATATAATTTTGAAACAGGAAATTCTGCATTAACACTTAAATAAATTTTACCCGAAGTTAATTTTGATAAAGCATCAATACCTTTTTGAAAAGATTTTTCTTCATTATGCAAAATAAAATCATAATCAGGTGATAGGGGAGCTGTGTCAAAACCTGAAATAAAAATTGCTTTAGGGTCGTCATCGGGATTTGCAATAATGTTAAAGGGTTTTTGGCGAATGAAAGGCCATAACCCTGCTTGCAACAATTTGTCTGTTAATTCATTTTTTGAGATTTTTTCAAGTTCAATCCCGAATTCTCGGGATTGCTTATATTTTATTTCGTTGTCTGTTTTAATAATTATCTCAATAATTTTTCGTCTTTCACCACGATTAATTGCCTCTACTTTACCGCTAACAGGAGAAACAAAAACAATTTTAGGATTTTTTTTATCATGAAATAATTGTGTGCCGGCTAACACCTCATCATCAACCTGAACATCTAATTTTGGTACTACAACACTAAAATCTGTTGGTTTTATTGCATAAGTATTAGATAGTGACGATTTTATAAAAATCTTTTCTGAAACTCCTAAAAGTTTTATATCTAAACCTTTTTTTAATTTTATAATTTGATGTCTTGGCATTTTTTAATCAATTAATCCCAAAATTATAAAATATTATAATCTTATAAGCTATTTTACAATATTATTTTGTTAAATTGCTATTTTGTTAGATATAATGAAATTGGAAATTGGAAATTTTGTCTTGTTTCAAATTTCATTCTTGGTTCTTACCGCTCTTTCGGATTTACAATCCGAAAGTTCTGTGTTATTCTCGTTTATTTAGACTTCCGGATTACAAATCCGAAAGAGCGATGGCTTAATAATAACTAATGACAATTAATGACTATCAATGACTATCAATGACTTTGACACTTCAATGTCTTTCAAACTCTGGAAGGTCTATTAATAATAATATAAACAACTAAATATTAACACAACACAAAACATAAACACATGAAACTATTAATGATATATGCGAACAAATTTGGCTATAAACCCCAAATAAAAACGTTGGAAAATTTTGAAGAAAAAACAGAAGAAAAGCAATTCGAGAATTCTGTTGTTGCGTTTATTCATGCAGAAAAGGAAGACGAAGAAAACCTTAAACCGGTGGAAACAAAACTGGTAAAAAATTTAAAGTGGATAGCCAAAAAAAATAATACAAATAAAGTTATCTTACATTCGTTTGCTCATTTATCAGACAGCAAAGCCGAGCCTGAGTTCACTAAATCGTTATTTGATTTTGCCGAACAAAAATTAGTCAATGCAGGATATGAAGTAGAACAAACGCCTTTTGGTTATTTCTTAGATTTGCATGTTGACGCTCCGGGTTATTCGTTGGCAAGGGTTTTTAAACAATTTTAGGAAATAATGAATTGTTAAATATTAAACCCTGTTAGTAGAGACGCACAGCAGTGCGTCTCTACACATATTTTTCAATTAATTTAATCAAATCGTTTCTGTTAAATGGTTTTGCAATATAATCGTCGCAACCTGCATTAATTGCTTTTTCTCTATCTTCATGCAAGGCATAGGCAGTAACGGCAATCACAGGCAAATCCTTTTTATACTGTTTTATTTGTTTAGTAGCTTCAAAACCATTCATTACCGGCATTTTAATATCCATTAACACTAAATCAATTTCAGGGTTTGACTTAACCATATTAACCACCTCTTTTCCATCATTTGCACGAATAATATTTATATTTGTTTTTGACAATATAGCATTTACATACAAGTAATTTGTTTCATTATCTTCGGCAATCAAAATTGTTTTATTATTCATTTTTTCTACATCTTTTATATTTGTTATTAGATTGTGTTCTTGAGTATTGTCTTGTTCTATAGGGTTATAAGGAATAGTAAAATAGAATTTTGAACCTTTATTAAATTCAGATTCCACCCAAATTTTCCCTCCTAAAAACTCTGTATAAGCTTTTGAGATAGCTAAACCTAAACCGGTTCCTTGATATAAAGTAGAATTGTCTGTCTCTGCTTGCCTGAAACGTTCAAATATTAATTTTTGGGCTTCAGGTTTAATACCAATACCTGTATCTTCAACATAAAATTCAATGTAATTTGATTTTAAA
>JAUVJB010000028.1 GCA_030592465.1 Bacteroidota bacterium
TAATTTTAGATTTTTAAACATTAAGTCATTGAAATTCAGTATGCTAAAAACAAATAATCAATAGTAAATCATCAATAAAAAATCGCTGAGGCTTCGGGATTCCTCCCTCGCAATTACGGCTATTATGATTGACTTTACGGATGGACACTAATTAACCCATTTTATTCATGCAAAAGCAAAGTGAATTATCACAATAAAACTGACTAATGTATATTCCTCTGCAAAAAATGACTGCGTAAAAGCAGTTCTGTATAAAAATTCAAAAATCAACAACTTTTTTTTGCAAGAGAAAAACAAATATCTATCTTTGCACATCAACAAGCCCGGATGGCGGAATTGGTAGACGCGCTGGTCTCAAACACCAGTGGGCTTAGCCCATGCCGGTTCGACCCCGGCTCCGGGTACTTTTATAAAAACCCCTCAATATGGGGGTTTTTATATTAATTAATTGAAAAAATGTGTAACTCCGAATCACTTCGTCCTTACAAAAATAAGCAAGAACAATTCGACAGAAGATATCTTGAAATGGCCAAAATTTGGGCACAAAATTCCTATTGCAAACGTCGCAAAGTAGGTGCTCTAATTGTTAAAAACAAAATGATTATCTCTGACGGATACAATGGAACGCCTCAAGGTTTTGAAAATATTTGTGAAGATGAAAATAAAAAAACAAAAGCATACGTTCTTCATGCTGAGGCAAATGCCATTACTAAAGTTGCAAAATCAAACAATAGCAGCGATGGTGCAACTCTTTATGTTACAACATCTCCTTGCATTGAATGCTCAAAATTAATTATCCAAGCAGGAATAAAACGTGTTGTTTTTTGTGATAAATATCGCATTACAGAAGGGTTAGACCTGCTTAAACGTGCAAATATTGAAATTATTCACCTTAAAATTTAATTTTTAAAATAAATGAACTACAAAAATAAATTATCTGCAGTAATTATGCCTATTATTATTGTTTTTGCAATAATAACAGGAATGATTATTGAAAAAAACATCAATAAATCTGAAATAAATAATTTTGTTGTTTATCCTAAAACAAATAAACTTAACTCTGTTTTAAATTATATTCAAGACGCATATGTTGATTCTGTCTCAAAAGACGAATTAGTTGAAAAAACAATTCCTGCAGTTTTAAAAAACCTTGACCCCCATTCTGTTTATATTCCTGCCAAAGATTTTAAAGAAGTTAACGACCCGCTAGAAGGAAATTTTGATGGTATCGGTGTTCAATTCAACATTCAAAAAGACACCGTAGTTGTAATTAAAACCATTCCGGGCGGACCTTCCGAATTAATCGGTCTTAAAGATGGTGATAGAATTGTTAAAGTTAACGATTCTCTTATTGCCGGTGTAAAAATATCGACTACCAATGTTATGAAAAGGCTAAAAGGTCCAAAAGGCACAAAAGTAAAAGTCGGTATTGCACGAAAAAGCGTTCCTGAACTAATCAATTTTGTAATTACTCGTGATAAAATACCTCTTTACAGTGTTGACATTTCTTATATGATTAATAAGGAAGTTGGATACATTAAAATAAATAAATTTTCAAAAACTACTCATCACGAATTTTTAGAGAATATTCTTAAACTGAAAAAACAGGGATTAACAAAATTAATCATTGACCTCAGAGACAATGGTGGTGGTTATATGGATGAAGCAACAGAATTAGCCGATGAATTTTTAAAATCAGGAGATTTAATTGTTTTTACAAAAGGAAGAAATCAACCACAAAAAAACATTTATGCCACATCAAAAGGAATTTGTCTAAACACAGATGTTGTTGTTTTAATTAATGAATGGTCGGCTTCGGCAAGTGAAATATTTGCAGGCGCAATTCAAGATAACGACAGAGGCACAGTTGTTGGTCGCCGCTCGTTTGGAAAAGGCTTGGTTCAAGAACCGATTTTATTTTCCGATGGCTCTTCAATACGATTAACAATTGCACGCTACCACACTCCTACCGGCAGGTGCATTCAAAAACCTTATAAAAACAATAATGATTATTATAACGAAATTACTGAACGTTTTATTCACGGTGAATTTACAAAAAAAGACAGCATTCATTTTCCTGATTCTCTTAAATTTTTAACTCAAAAAGGCAAAATTGTATATGGCGGTGGCGGAATTATGCCTGATGTTTTTGTGCCTGTTGATACTTCCGGATTTTCAAACTATTTCACTAAAATATCTCAAAAAGGTCTTGAATATCAATTTGCTTTTGATTACACAGATAATAACCGAAAAAAATTAAGTAAATTTAAAAATTATAAAAACTTAGAAGATTATTTAACAAAACAATCAATATTAAAAAAATTCATAACTTTTGCTCAACAAAAAGGCGTGAAAGAAAACAAAAAAGACTTAAAGACTTCGGGAGATATTATTGATCTCCGGATAAAAGCACTTATTGCAAGAAATATTTTAGATAACGACGGATTTTTCCCGATTATCCAAAAAATTGACACAACATTGCAAACAGCTGTTTCAATATTATCGAAAAAAAAATAATTTTAAAAAACTATAATTATCATTACTTTTGCAAACTTTTAATCTTTAACTAAAAATAATAAAATGCCTAACACTATCGTAGAAACATTGCCATACAAAATAGCAGATATTAATCTTGCTAAATTTGGCAGAAAAGAAATTGAACTTGCCGAAAAAGAAATGCCCGGATTAATGATTCTCCAAAAAAAATATGGCGACTCAAAACCTTTAAAAGGGTCAAGAATTACCGGCTCTCTTCACATGACTATTCAAACAGCCGTGCTTATTAAAACTTTAATAAAACTCGGTGCTGATGTTCGCTGGGCAAGCTGTAATATTTTTTCGACACAAGACCATGCCGCTGCAGCAATTGCCGAGATGGGAGTTCCTGTTTTTGCATGGAAGGGAGAAAATCTTAAAGATTATTGGTGGTGTACAAAACAAGCATTATCGTTCCCAAATGATAAAGGACCAAATATGATTGTTGACGATGGCGGCGATGCAACATTAATGATGCATAAAGGATATGAAGCAGAAAACAATCCTTCAATACTTGACGCAAATGTTGAAGCTGAAGACGAAATTGAACTTTTTGCAAACCTTAAAGAAACTTTAAAAGAATCTCCAAACAAATGGCACGAAGCAGTTAAAGAAATGAAAGGTGCTTCTGAAGAAACAACAACAGGTGTTCATCGTTTATACCAAATGATGGAAAATAAAACCCTTTTATTCCCTGCTATTAATGTTAATGATTCTGTTACTAAATCAAAATTTGACAACCTTTACGGATGTAGAGAATCTCTTGCCGATGGTATAAAACGTGCTACAGATATTATGATTGCCGGTAAAGTTGTTGTTATATGTGGTTATGGTGATGTTGGAAAAGGTTGTGCATTATCAATGAGAGGACTTGGTGCTCGTGTTATTATTAATGAAATTGATCCTATATGTGCTTTACAAGCTTCAATGGAGGGTTTTGAAATAAAACCGCTTGAAGATTCTCTCGACGAAGGAAATATTTTTGTAACTGCTACCGGTAGTTGCGAGGTTATCACAGCCGAACAAATGTCGAAAATGAACGACCAGGCTATTGTTTGTAACATTGGACATTTCGACAATGAGATACAAGTTGCTAAATTAGAAAAAAGAAGCGATGTAAAAAAAGTTAATATTAAACCTCAAGTTGACCAATATTATTTTGACGATGGTCATTCAATTATCTTACTTGCCGAAGGCAGATTGGTAAATTTGGGTTGTGCAACAGGCCATCCTTCTTTTGTTATGAGTAATTCATTCTCAAATCAAACTTTAGCACAAATCGAACTTTGGAAAAACAATTATAAAACAGATGTTTATCGTTTGCCTAAATATCTTGATGAAGAAGTTGCTCGTGTTCATTTAGAACATCTTGGGATAAAACTTACAACACTAACCGATAAACAAGCAAAATATCTCGGTATTGATAAAAACGGTCCTTACAAACCTGACCATTATAGATACTAATCTAATCTGATTAATTATAAAAATTATTCCGGTTAAATTTATTTTAAGAAAAAGCTGTTCAAATTACTTTTCGGACAGCTTTTTTGTATTATACTACAAACGATTTAAATCTTTACTCCGCCAGCTGGCGGATAATTGTTAAATTGTTATGTGTCAATAAATAGAGCATATTTAAAATTAATAAAAACAGCAATATAACAATTTAGCCATTTTACAAAACTTCAGTTAATAACTATCAATAAATTTCCCCCTGAACTTCTGAACCAACAACCCTTGTGTATTAAAGCAATAAGTATAACAAAAAATCCGTTTAATAAGCATGATTTTTTGTATCTTTATAAAAAATCAACGATTCAAACGTTTATAACATTTCTAATGCAAAAAAATTCAACAAATCCATTAAAAGGAATTAAAAAATCAAAAATCATATATCCAATTCTTATTGGTTTGGGTGTTGTTGGGTTTATGCTATATCAAAAATTTGACATCAAATCATTTGAAGCCGTTAAATTCACATGGGAATCTCTCTTTTGGATTTGTATAGCCTTCTTATTAATGATAACAAGAGATGTCGGTTATATGATAAGATTAAAAATACTAACCAACAATAGATTTTCTTGGTTAAAAGCCTTTCATGTAATAATGTTGTGGGAATTTACCTCTGCAATAACCCCATCTGCCATTGGAGGCACAAGTGTTGCAATACTATTTATTAACAAAGAGGGGTTGAGTGTAGGTAAAAGTGCTGCGGTTGTAATGGCAACTTCATTTTTAGATGAGCTGTATTTTATTATAATGTTTCCTCTACTGTTTCTTGTTATAAATCCACAAGAATTATTCTCTGTTGGAGGAGACTTTTCTATAAAAAACGCTTTTTTACTTTTTGCTCTGTTTGGTTATGCCGTAAAATTTATCTACACTGCTTTTTTAAGTTATGGACTGTTTAAAAACCCGAGAGGATTAAAATGGCTGTTACTTTGGTTTTTTAAATTCCCAATAATCCGAAGATGGAGATATGGAGCACATAAAGCAGGTACAGATATTATTAAAAGTTCAAAAGAATTAAAAACCAAACCTTTTTCATTTTGGTTAAAAGCATTTGGAGCAACCTTTGTTTCGTGGACTGCAAGATATTGGGTTGTTAATGTTTTGTTTTTAGCATTTTTTACTGTAAAAGGTCACTTTTTGTTATTTGCCCGACAATTAGTAATGTGGATAATGATGCTTGTCAGCCCAACTCCGGGTGGCAGCGGTTTTACCGAATTTGTTTTCTCAAAATACTTAAACGATTTACTTCCATTTCCTGAAGTAGCGGTTGTTATGGCATTATTATGGAGGTTAATTACATATTATCCTTATCTTATTATTGGTGTATTTCTTGTTCCAAAATGGATAAAAACCCATTTTGTGGATAACTAAAAACTTGAAATTATATTTCTTTTGAGGCTTTTGCCATAAATAATGCTATACAGGAAACTGTTTAAATTGTTACTTTTAGACAAAATAAATGTTATATTGATAAATTGTTAAATTGTTATGTGTCAATAAATAGAACACAGTTTCAATTAATAAAAACAACAATATAATCCCGATGGGTCAACGATTTTTTTCCGAAGTTTCGGGATTGATTATTTATTCCCGCTCCATTGGGATTAAATTGTTAAATTGTTGTTAGAAAGCAATTTAACCATGTAACAATTTAACAATATTCATCAATAAATGAAAATATTACTTATGATTCTAATTAATCCCAAATACTGGGACAGATTTAGTAAGGTCTGATAAATATTTGTTATTTTTGTATTTATTTTTTCTTATAAAAATAATGGCAGAAGATATCGAAAAACTTTTAGATAAAATTATTTATCCTTCGGACTTAAAAAAACTATGTGAATTTGACTTAATTCAAGTTAGTAAAGAATTACGCGAATTTATTATTGATGCTGTTTCAACAAATCCCGGACATTTTGGTGCCAGTTTGGGAGCTGTAGAAATCGCCGTTGCTTTGCATTATGTTTTTAATACCCCTTATGATCAAATTGTTTGGGATGTGGGACATCAGGCTTATGCCCACAAAATTCTCACAGGAAGAAAAAATGTTTTTCACACAAATAGAAAATATAAGGGAATAAGTGGTTTCCCTAAACGTTCGGAAAGTGAATATGATGCTTTTGGTGTAGGACACTCATCAACTTCAATATCAGCTGCATTGGGAATAGCAGCTGCCTCATCGTTAAAAAATGAAAAAGACAGACATGTAATTGCTGTTATTGGTGATGGAGCATTAACAGGCGGGGAATCCTTTGAAGGATTAAACAATGCAGGAACTTTAAATACAAATATTCTTGTTATCTTAAACGATAACAACATGGCTATTGACCCAAATGTTGGTGGGTTTAACGAATATCTTATCGATATTGCAACATCGCGCATGTATAATAAACTTAAAGACGATGTTTGGAATGTTCTCGGCAAACTTAAAAAATTCGGACCTAATGCTCAGGGATTTGTACAAAAAATCGATAATGGAATAAAAACTATTTTATTTAAACAAAGCAACTTGTTTGAATCCATTGGTTTTAGATATTTTGGACCTGTTGATGGACATGATGTAGTACATCTGACAAAATTATTAAACGACCTAAAAGACATACCCGGACCCAAATTATTACATTGCTTAACTACTAAAGGAAAGGGTTTTAAACAAGCAGAACTGCATCAAACAGAATGGCATGCACCCGGACTTTTTAACAAAGAAACAGGCGAAAAAATAGATATTAAATCAGACAAACCAACACCACCTCGTTACCAATATGTTTTTGGAAATACAATTGTTGAATTAGCAGAAAAAAATCCCAAAATAGTTGGTATTACTCCTGCTATGCCTACAGGTTGTTCTCTTAATATTATGATGAAAAAAATGCCGGATAGAGCTTTCGATGTTGGTATTGCCGAACAACACGCAGTAACTTTTTCTGCAGGTTTAGCAACTCAAGGCTTAATACCTTTTTGTAACATCTATTCTACATTTATGCAACGCAGTTACGACCAGGTTATCCACGACGTAGCTCTTCAAAAACTGAATGTGGTTTTTTGTCTTGACCGTGGCGGTCTCGTTGGCGACGATGGTGCTACTCATCATGGTGCTTTTGACCTCGCATACATGCGATGCATTCCAAACATGACTGTTGCTGCTCCTATGAACGAAATTGAACTTCGTAATATGATGTTCACTGCTCAGCAAGACAATATGGGTCCTTTTGTTATTCGCTATCCCCGTGGCAAAGGTGTTACCATTGACTGGCAAAAACCAATGAAAGCCATTGCTGTTGGAACAGGAAGGCTTATTCATAAAGGTGATGATGTTGCTGTATTAACAATTGGCCATGTTGGTAACTTTGTTGCTGACATTACTAAAAAACTCACTAACGAAAATATTAACATCGCTCATTACGACATGCGTTTTGTTAAACCTATTGATAACGATATTTTACATCATGTCTTTCAAAATTTCAAGTATATTGTTACTATTGAAGACGGAACTGTTGTTGGTGGATTTGGCAGTGCTGTTGTTGAATTTATGAATGAAAATAACTACTCGGCTAAAATCAAAAAATTAGGTGTCCCTGATAGATTTATTGAACAAGGTTCACAAAAAGAATTATATAAAGAATGTGGTTATGATGCAAAAAATATTTATAAAACAATTAAAGATTTTAAATTTTAGATTTTGGATTTTGGATTTTTTTTTAATCAACAAATTGTTACTTGATACTTTTATTTTGTTAAAATATAAACATATAAAATAACTATCAGCATTACTACTCTTACTATCAATAAACTATAAAGTCTCAAAATGACAAAAAAATTAGCAAACATATTTTCATTTATTTTGCATCCCTTATTAATGCCAACAATTGGCTTATTTATAATTTTCAGCTCAAAAATATATTTATCGTATATGCCTATAAACGAGCAAAAAGCTATTTATTTGATTGTTTTTATAAATACGTTTGTTTTCCCAATTAGCATTATCCCTTTTTTTATTTATAAAAAATTAGTTAAAAATTTTCAACTTAGTAATCGCAAAGAGCGAATATTGCCTCTTTCAATAACAATGCTTTTTTACTTTTTCACTTATTTAATTTTACATAAACTTATTGCTCCAAAAATTATTCAAAATTTTATTCTCGGTTCGTTTATCTCAATCGTTTTGACTCTTTTAATCAACCTAAAATGGAAAATAAGCGCTCACATGATTGGTATTGGCGGTATTGTTGGTTTAATTTTGGCTTTATCGATGAAACTGATTGTTGATTTACAAAGCATAATCATTATTTTATTGATAATTTCAGGAATTCTTGGATCTGCGAGACTTTACCTTAACGAACACGAACCAATGCAAGTATATAGCGGCTTTATGTTGGGGGTTATTACCATTTTAATAACAATTTTATTTTTTTAATATTTAATAAATAGAACGCAGATTTACCCTGTTGGATAATTATAATTTAACAAAAAATTGGTATTAAAAACTAAATATCAAACAGGGAGAACACAGATTAAACAAATAATCGCATCCGTCAGCTGACTGAAGTGCAAATCAGCCTTATCAATTATCAGTAGAGATACAACATGTCGTACCTCTACTCGGTAATAGCAATTTGGTATAACGATAAAAAATTTAACACATAATACTATGCATAAAAAAACAAAAAAAAGGGGGGAATCTTCTTTTAATAAACAAACATTATCCAATAAAATTATTGGCATTTTTAGCAACCATCCTAACCAAACTTTTAATTACAAACAAATCGCTAAACGTCTCAACATAAAAGAAGTTGCCTTAAAACAATTAGTAACAACCATATTAAATGAGCTGTCAGAAAATGAGATTTTAACCGAAATACAAAGAGGAAAATTCAAATTAAAATCAAAAGGCGGATATATTACCGGCATTGTTGATTTAACACAACGTGGCGCTGCTTATATTATTTCTGATGATATAGAAGAGGATGTATTTGTTTCACAAGCAAATCTGAATCATGCTTTAAATAAAGATAAAGTAAAACTTTATTTATATGCCAAACGAAAAAACAAACAAGTAGAAGGCGAGGTTGTTGAAATTCTCGAAAGAGTAAAAACAAAATTTGTCGGAACAATTGAGCGTTCGGGTAATTTTGCCTTTCTAATACCTAACCGTCGTTTTATGCCTTACGATATTTTTATTCCGGCAAGAAGTCTAAAAAACGCAAAGACCGGACAAAAGGCTGTTGCTCAAATTGTTGAATGGCCTGAACGTGCCAAAAATCCTATTGGCGAAATTATTGATATATTGGGTGTTGAAGGTAAAAACGAGACAGAAATGAATGCCATACTCGCCGAATATGATCTGCCCTATTCTTTCCCAAAAAGAATTGACCAAGCAGCGAAAAAAATTTCGGAGAAAATATCTGAATTGGAAATTTCACTTCGAAAAGATTTTAGAGACATAACAACTTTTACAATCGACCCTGAAGATGCTAAAGATTTTGACGATGCCCTTTCTATTCAACAATTAAAAAATAAAAACTGGCAAGTTGGTGTGCATATTGCAGATGTTACATTTTATGTGAGACCAAACACCGGTATTGAAAAAGAAGCATACAAACGTGCAACATCAGTTTACCTTGTCGACAGGGTTGTGCCAATGCTGCCCGAACTATTGTCAAACAATATTTGTTCATTACGTCCCAATGAAGACAAGCTATGCTTCTCTGCTGTTTTTGAACTTAATGATAATGCAAAAATTATCAGTCAATGGTTTGGAAGAACGGTTATTCGCTCTAATAAACGATTTACATACGACGAAGCTCAAAACATTATAGAAACCAACGAAGGAGAATTGAATAATGAAATTCAAAAATTAAATTCTTTGGCACAACAATTACGTGCAAAAAGATTTAAAAACGGCTCTATTGACTTCGAGCGTAGTGAAGTGAAATTTCAATTAGACGAAAACGGCAAACCTCTCGGCATTTATTCAAAAGTTAGCAAAGAGTCTAATAAATTAATCGAAGAATTTATGCTTCTCGCTAACTGTAAAGTGGCAGAACTTATTGGTAAAACTGAAAAAAAACCAAAAACTTTTGTCTATCGTATTCACGATAAACCCAACAGAGAAAAACTTAACGCTTTTTCAAAATTTATTAAACGTTTTGGTTATCAACTAAAATTAAAATCAAAAAAAGATGTTGCACAATCAATAAATAACTTATTGGCAGATGTTGTTGGTAAAAATGAACAAGAAGTTATTGAGACATTAGCTATTCGCACAATGGCAAAAGCAGAATATTCAACAAAAAATATTGGTCATTATGGTTTGGATTTTGATTATTATACTCATTTTACCTCACCCATTCGTCGATACCCGGATATGATGGTTCATCGCTTGTTAGACAGATATTTGAATAAGGGAAAATCTGTTCCGGCAGATAAGTATGAAGAAATGTGCAAACACTCTTCAGAAATGGAACAAAAAGCTGTAAATGCTGAAAGAGCATCAATAAAATATAAACAAGTTGAATTTATGAGCGATAAAATCGATGAAGAATTTGACGGAATTATTTCAGGGGTTACTCAATGGGGACTCTTTGTCGAAATTATTGAAAACAAATGTGAAGGCTTAGTCTCAATTAGAGACCTGACCGATGACTATTATATTTTTGATGAAGAAAACTATTGTATTATTGGTAAACATAAAAAAATTAAATACCAACTTGGCGATAAAATAAAAATTAAGGTAGTTAACGCTAATCTACAAAAAAAACAACTTGATTTTGTTATGGCTTAACTCGAAAAACACATAAATTTTTGGCATATTTCATAATGGCGAAGCAATTTTGCAAGGCAAATATGAACGATGCCAAATATTTTACAAATAACTTTACTTGCAATTAATCTAAAAAACATCTTACTTTGTCTTGATTAAAATCATTTTTAATGGTTCATAAAGTTGATTCCGACTTTATGAAAAAAGGGAATCGGGTGAAAATCCCGAACAGTACCCGCTGCTGTAATCTCACTCTGTTTTTCAGAGTTTTTTTAACAATACAGAGCCACTATTCTAAATTAAACAGAATGGGAAGGCGTTAAAATTGAGAAAGTCAGAAGACCTGCCATTGATAATAAAATTTTTATTTGCTTTCGGGTCAAAAGCTTTAGGATTATGCACTTATTCTAATCTTGTAGTTTTCCGTTTAGCTTATTAATTAGGAATTAAGAATTAAAATTTCAGATTTTGATACACAACTTGTCTTGATTTTTCGGGAATAGAATGATTATATAATAAAATTCGTAATTAGTAATAAAACCAAATTACCAATTTTTGTTATTTAACTTTTCCAAATTTGAAACTTTGGAAAAGTTTTTCTAAAAAATATAAATATATGAAAAAACTGTTTTTATTGTTATTTGCAATTCCTGTTACTTTATTTGGACAAAATTCTTTTGCTCCGGCAGCAGGAGAACACGGATCTACTGCAATATACAAAGACAGTTCAGTATTTAAAGCATGGGCATCTGAGTGTTCAGTAACACGTGGATATATTAACATTGAAGACACAAACTTAACATACACACAAGGCGATATTACATCAAACAAAGCTTTTTTTGGTAACGACACTTTAGCTTTAGGATGTCCCGGAGGAATTACAGATATAGTAAGCCTTGGTGATGGCGGCAATGCTGTTATTACCTTAAAAAATGCTGTTACAAACGGGCAAGGTCCTGATTTTGCTGTTTTCGAAAATGGGTTTAAACAAAGTGGTCCACCATATTTATATTATCTTGAATTAGCATTTGTTGAGGTAAGCTCTGATGGTGTTAATTATGTTCGTTTCCCTTCAATTTCTTTAACTCAAGACTCTTCTCAAATTAATGCTTATGACGGACTCAATCCTGAAAAAATTCACAATCTTGCAGGGAAATATATTGTTGATTATGGTACTCCTTTTGACCTCGAAGATTTAAAAGACAGCACAAAAGTTGATATTAACAATATTACTCACATCAAAATTATTGATGTTGTTGGTAATATTAATGACAGTTTTGCAAGCTATGATTATCATGGAAATAAAATTAACGACCCTTGGCCTACTCCTTTTTGGTCGTGTGGTTTCGATTTAAATGCTGTTGGTATTATTAATTTAAAAAACTCAGAGGTTAACCAACTCGAAAAAAATAAATTAAGTGCTTTAATATATCCTAATCCGATTAAAATGGGAGAAGCTTTGAATGTTACAATTAATAATAACAACAAAGAAGTTAATATATCAATCATTAATATAAACGGCAAAATTTTGTATAATAAAACATCTTGTTCAAACAATTATAGAATAAGCACTTCAATGTTTTCTAAAGGGATTTATTTACTAAAAATAATCTCTGATAATAAGATTTTTACAAACAAATTCATTGTTTATTAATAAGATTAAATAAATGAAGAGAGATTTTCTTATTCTTCTACTTATAACAATCCATTTGATGGGATTTTCGCAAAAGATTAAAACCATTGCGATACCCGAAATTCGTGTTTTAGCCAAACGCCCTATTGAAGAAACAGGCATAACCAAAACAACTGTTGACACATTAATATTAATTAAATCAATAAATGCTTCATTATCAGATGTTCTCTCTGAAACAACTCCTGTGTTTGTAAAAACAGCAGGACGTGGTGCCATGGCAACCGTTTCTTTTCGCGGCACATCACCCTCTCACACAGACGTTTTGTGGAACGGTATTAGTATTAAATCACCAATGCTTGGGCAAGTCGATTTCTCACTTATACCAATATATTTAATAGATAATGTTTCATTACTGTACGGAGCAAGCTCTATTCAAAGCACATGCGGTGCATTGGGAGGAAATATAAATCTTAACAATAAACCCGATTGGAACAATAAATTAAGTGGTAAATTTCTTCAGACAATAGGAAGTTACAACACTTATAATGATTTTATACAATTCAACATAGGAAATAAACACATACAATCTAAAACAAGAATATTTCATAATTATTCAAAAAACAATTTTAAATTTATCAATAAAAATATAGCCAACATCGATTCTGTTACAGGTAATTATGTTTATCCTTTACAGGAAAATAAAAATGCAGAATATCAACAATATGGCTTGTTGCAGGAACTTTATACTCGAACAAAAAACACTGCTATTTCATTAAAATATTGGTATCAGAAAACCGACAGAAGTTTGCCAACACTAAATACTTATGAAGGTGATAACTATGCAAACATCAATAAACAAATTGATGAAAATCATCGTTTAATTGCGGAAATAATACGTTATGGTGAAAAAACAAGACTTAGTTTCCATTCAGGATTGATATCAAAATATCTAAATTATTGTTTAAAAAATTTTATTCAAGGGCAGGGATACCAAAATGCTATTTATTCAAAAAGTAACTCCCTGAGCTTCTACAACAAACTTTCGTACAAATACGATTATTCTAACAAAACATACTTTAAAATTAATTATTCGCTTAACGTTCACGATGTTTACACTATTGATACAGTTAAAAACACAGGCTACGATACAACGAGAATAGAACATCTGACATATTTTTCATGGCATCAAAAATATAACAGTCGCTTTGCCACATCAATAATGTTGCGGAAAAATTTTATCGATTCCAAATCAATTCCAATAATCTCTTTTTTTGGTTTTGATTACTTAATATCTAAAAAAGAACAATTATTTTTAAAAGGAAATATTGGCAGGAACTACAGATACCCAACACTTAACGACATGTATTGGCAACCCGGAGGCAATCCTGATTTGCTGCCTGAAAACGGAATTTCTTCTGACATAAACTTATCTGACAAAATAAAAATTAACAATTTGTCTTTTGAAAACAGCATCGGTGTATTTTATTCAGACATCAACAACTGGATAATATGGATACCAAGTGAAAGAGGCTATTGGCAACCGTATAATATTAAAAATGTTGTTTCAAAAGGATTAGAATTTCATACAAAAATAAATTTCACAATTAAAAAATTTAATATAAAAATGAATGGCAACTATGCCTTTACGAAGTCGCTCAATTATGGCAACGCACAAAAATGGGGAGATGAATCTTATGGCAAACAACTGTCGTATGTCCCTGTTCACTCAGGAAATGTATTTGTAAGTGTCTCTCATAGAGGATATTCTGTTTCATACATTCACAACTCATATAGCGAACGTTTTACAACAACATCTAACGATATTACCTTAAGAGATTGGCTTTATCCATATTATATGAATAATTTATTTATTGATAAAAATTTCAAAATAAAAAAAACAGATGTTGGCATACAATTTAAGATATATAATTTATTTAATGAAAAATATCGTTCAATATTAGGCAGGCCAATGCCTCAACGAAATTATTTGTTATTAATTAAATTTAGATTCTAAAAAATGAGCTAAATACAAAAACATAAACAAATGAAACATCTCTATATATTCATCTTTTTTTTGTTTTCGATACTGCAATCGTGTATGGACGATGATGTCTTACGTGATTTTGACAAATTGCACAGAAAAGAAACAAGCAAAGGTGTATTTATTATTAACCAAGGAAATTTTATGTATGGAAATGCGTCTTTATCATATTATAATATCGAAACAAAGGAAGTAATTAACAATGTATTTTATAATACAAATGCCTTGCCATTAGGTGATGTAGCACAGTCGATGACTATAAACGATTCTTTAGGATATATTGTTGTAAACAATTCGGGTAAAATATATGTTATAAATATAAATACTTTTAAATATATCGGGAAAATAACAGGGTTGATATCTCCACGATACATTCATTTTATTAATGATGAAAAAGCCTATATCACCGACCTTTATGCAAAAAAAATTACAGTTATCAATCCTTTGACTTACTCAATAATCGATAGTATTAACGTCAATAATAATGAAACAAAATATTACCAACATCCAACAGAACAAATGGTGTCATATAATAATTATCTTTTTGTTAATTGCTGGTCATACGACAATAAAATTCTTGTAATAAATACCGACATTGATGAAGTAATTGATTCAATAGAAGTTATAAAACAGCCAAATAGTATTGTAATTGATAAAAATAATAAATTGTGGGTATTATCAGATGGAGGCTTTGCCGGTTCTCCCTATGGTCAGGACGCAGCTGCACTTACAAAAATTAATGCAAATAATTTTGAAGTTGAAAAAATTTTTAAATTCCCGACAATTAATTCATCTCCATCAAAATTACAGTTAAACAAAACAAAAGATACTTTATCGTTTATTTATGGCAATTGGGGTGAAGAAAATGTGAATAATAGCGGAGTTTATCAGATGCAGATAAATAGTGAAGCATTGCCCAACTATCCGGTTATTCAACAAAAAACAAGACTTTTTTACGGATTAGGAATTGACCCGAACAACTCTGATATTTATGTTTCAGATGCTATTGACAACACTCAAAACGGATATGTTTACAGATACAATACAAACGGAATTTTAATAGATTCTATGAAAGTTGGGATAATTCCCGGTGCATTTTGTTTTAAGCAATAAATAATATTAGTATTACTCCTCAACCAAACCCACAATCCAATTTGCATCTTCTTTAATTTTTGCAAAACTTGAGGTTAAATATCTTTTTGAAAATTTCGCATCCCAAAACCATTTCTCAATTTCTTTTTTGTGTTCGTTATTAACTGATTTTAAGCCTGTTTTAAAAAAATAATATTGAATAACCGGAATAAATGACTGATATGATGACAAATCATTATTAATTCTCATATCCTTAAAAAAATCAATTGTATAACCAATTGATTTTTCTGTTTTATTCCATAACTTATCACAAATTTGCGGTGTTAATTTCAATTGATAAAAATGACGACAATCACCAAAAGCATTTAAAGCCAACGACTGAGTAAAAACTTTATCGCCAATAGCAGCATGTTTCTTACTCTTTGAGGTTTTATTAAAATCGTTTATTCTTTGTTTCAAATCAAATTTTGTGCTCCATGTTGTTGCATGAACCAAATCAAAAGATGAAAGTCTTTTACCTCCTTGGTTTATTCTTTCGAATATTTCAACAACATCATCCAAATCGTTATTGTATGTTTTTACAATGCTAATTGGATAGTCGTTTAAAATATCGTAACAATTGTTAATTACTGATACATATTTTGTTTTATTTTTTTTGTCAAATTTGGTATATTCTGTAACTAATTTATCTAATTCGCTTTTATTAAATAATTTCCATAAAGGTATGTTGTGTTTTTGTTTTTTTAATCGTGGTATTTGACACATTTTTTTATCTAAATTAAAACAAATTGTACTAAAATCAGTGTCAGCTGTTTTCTTTCCTTTTAATGTATAATATAATGATATAATTCGCTGTTGACCATCTAAAATAAAAAGTGAATGATTTGAATTTAAGTTTTGAGGGATATCAATATCTTCAAATTTATTAACAAACGAATTATATTCTTTTGAAGCTTTCCACAAAAAAAACGACCCGATAGGATATTGAGAATAAATGCTGTTTAATAAACTCACAACTTTTGAACGTTCCCAAATATAATCTCTTTGAAATCGCGGTATTTTAATTTTACCTTTTTCTAATTCCGAAATAAGTTTTTTTAAGTCCCAATTGTTTATAATCTCCAGTTTTGGTTCCATAGCAAGTGTTTTTTAATATAAAGTTCATAAAATTTCATTTTTTCTTATTTGGCAATTCTTTAATTGCTTTTTCAAAATCATTTTCCAGCACATCAATTTGTTTTTGACGCTTCTGCTTAAATTTTTCGTATTCTATTTCTACATTTTGTTTTGCCAATTCGTGTGAGATATTACCTGCATTTTTTAATATTTCCCTATCATTTAGACTTAAGAAACCATCCAATTTGGCAACCCAATCGTTCATATACATCGGGATCCTTCGCATTGCCTGACCTGTGGCAAACACAAGATATTGCTCCACTAAATTATTTAATGCTTGCAATTCTTCTTCATTGAGATAATTTTTTGCTATGTCAACATCTGACTTACGTATTTTATTACCTCGCCAATTAGTTAAGCCCATATTGGATTTTGTGCTGTCGGCTCTTTGGTTGATGATTTCGGCAGCAGTTTTGCCTGTTATTGCCCAATGTAATTTATTTTGAACAGTTTTAAAAAAATTGATACTTATTTCCAAGGTGGGTTCATAATCCACACTCGTGGCATAGATGTCGGTAATTTTGCGGTAAAACCGTTTTTCTGAAGTGCGAATATCTTGTATTCGCTGCAATAGTTCTTCAAAATAATCGAAAGGTAAATCAGGATTTTTCAAACGCTCATCGTCTAAAACAAAACCTTTTACAATATATTCTCGCAAACGTTGGGTTGCCCACTGTCTAAATTTTGTGGCAATATGAGATTTTATACGGTAACCAACTGAAATAATGGCATCAAGATTGTAAAACTTTTGCTTGCGTTTTATTTGGCGGTTGCCTTCGATTTGAACTTGTAAGAAATCCTTACAAGTTGCAATCTCCTCTAACTCACCTTCTTCGTAAATATTTTTTAAATGCAGTGTAATGTTTTGCGGTGTAGTTTGAAACAACTCCGCCATTAATTTTTGCGTAAGCCAAACTGTTTCGTCTTGAAAACGAACATCAATTTTGGTCTCGCCACTTTCGGTTTGATAAATTAAAAATTGAGAATTATTAGTTACTAGTATCATATCAATTAAATTATGAAACATCCTATTGTTTTATGGCTATATTGTTTTATGGTTTTATAGTTATATGGTTAATTTTTTATTGGTTAAATTTATCTGTTGGTTAATTTCTTTTGGCAGTTTTTGAAGTTCTCCAAGAATCCGTCAGATGACGGATTGTTCATCATTAAGCAGTTTTCTCACTTTTGACTTCTCGTTCCAGTCAAAAGATTCTTTGACAGAACCCTGACTGTAACGATAAAACTTAATTTTATCTTTCTTGTGATAACGTCCAAAACCCTCTGCAATATTTGCAGAAATAGAATCAGCAGCTTCCACAAATTGCTCGCCAACGTGCTTTTTAGAAAACCAATCCCATTTTATAACAATATCCCACACATAATTGCTCAGATGAAAAGCAATTTTGTAAGCAGATAAATCATTTAGCTGTAAATATTTATTTTGCATAATTTTAACATTTTAAACCATAAAACCATTTAAGCATTATCATATCCGGAAATCATTCCATACAATTATGTTCCGAAATTAAATTGTCAAGATGCCAGTTAATTACTACATCTTATTTTTTTACGATTCAATTATCCCTTTATTTATTGCAAAATCTATTATTATTTTTGAATTTTTAATCGAATTATCTTCTTGTAAAGGTAATGAATAAATATTGCTGTGATTGTTCTGTAATGAATAATTATATGCTTTATCATAATATGTTAAAGTAATATCTGCCACTTTTGCAAAATCATCATTATTAAGTGCCTCAACAGCTGCTTTCGTATTCTGACCACCCAAACGCTTGCCAATTTTTAAAACTATTTTCTTTAAATCATCTTTATCAAAATTTGCATATTCTTTCACTAAACGTTTTACTCTAATATTTTTATCAATTTCAATTTTCACAACATTGCTATTCATCATCTGATAAAATAGCGTTTCCGGAACTCTTACTATACCAATTGATGCACTTTCATCTTCAATCCAAATAGATTTACTCAAATCAAAATCTTTCCATA